>CAZKZT010000421.1:799-3124 GCA_964557265.1 uncultured Hyphomicrobium sp. | reverse complement strand
GGCGCCGAATTCCTTGAGGGCAACGCGGCCTTCCATCTTGAGACCAACGTCGATGACGGCGAGATCCTTCTCGATCGCCGTGATCTTGCCCTTGACGACCTGGCCCTCGAAGGCGCCGTTGCCGCCGGACAGGCTCTCGTTCAGCAGGGCCTCGAAGTCGGCCCGTGAAGGGTTCATCTCGCTGGGTGCTGCAGTGGTGGTCATTCAGGCTCCAATCTGTTGAATGCGGGATACGAGCCAGCCGGACTTTCGGTCCGCCGCCCGTGTGTTTCGAAGTCGGAACGCCGTTTATGGGATGCGCGTGCCGGCCAAAGGACCGCGCACCACACCCCGAAGACGAGCGTTGGTTGTTCTGGCTTTCTTGCTCTGACGCCGGCGTGGAGGGCAGGGCCCGCAGCCTTGGATTTGATCCGCTGTTTCAGTGGATCGGGCTGGCTGATCTTCCTCTTGATCAGTCCGGGGCAGGGTGGAGCACGGGTCAGATAGCCTTTTGCCCGCTCAAATGCAAGGATTAACGCGGGTCCGCGTCCCCGCGGCTCGAGCGGGAAACAATGTCCAGTGCCGCCTCGAACGCGGCTTCGACGTCCAGCTCCGTTGTGTCGAGCAAGATCGCGTCCGGTGCCTGCACCAGCGGGGCGGCGGACCGTGCGGTGTCCCGGGCGTCGCGGGCACGGATGATGCCAAGCACCTCCTCGTAGGTCACGCCCTCGCCGCGGCCGACGTACTCGGCATGGCGGCGGCGGGCGCGAACCTCGGCGGTGGCCGTGACGAAGATCTTCACATCGGCGTCCGGGCAGATGACGGTCGCGATGTCCCGCCCGTCGAGGACCGCTCCGGGAGGGGTCCCGGCAAAATTGCGCTGGAAGTCGAGAAGGGCGGCGCGGACCGCGGGATGCCGGGCGACCACGGACGCCGCCTCGCCGATGGCCGTGGAGCGCAGCACCTCATCGCCGAGTGATCCGGCATCGAGCGCCGACGCGGCCCGCGCCGCGGCCGCCTCGTCCTCGAGATCGGCACCGGCCGCCAACACGTCGCGCGCCACGGCGCGGTAGAGGAGCCCGGTGTCGAGCCAGACGTAACCGAAATGGCCTGCGATCCGCCGGGCGATCGTCCCTTTGCCCGATGCCGCCGGCCCGTCGATCGCGATGATCATGCGGCTCCACCCGCTTCGTAGCTTGCGCCGAGCCCCTTCATCAGTCCGAGGAAGGCGGGGAAGCTGGTCGCGATCATGCGCGTGTCGTCGACCGTCACCGGGCGATCGGAGACGAGACCGAGGGTCAGGAACGCCATCGCGATCCGGTGATCGAGATGCGTCGCAACCGTGCCTCCGCCGGGCACCTTGCTCGCGCCCTTGACGATCAGCGTATCGCCTTCGACCTTTGCCTCGACGCCGTTCGCGGTGAGGCCAGCGGCGGTCGCCGCAAGACGATCGCTTTCCTTGACCTTGAGTTCGGCGAGACCTTCCATCCGCGTCACGCCGTCGGCCACGGCCGCGATCGCCGCCAGCACCGGATATTCGTCGATCATCGACGGCGCACGGTCCGGCGGCACCGTCACACCTTTGAGCTTCGAGCCCCGCGCACGGATATCCGCGATCGGCTCGCCCCCCTCCTCGCGCATGTTGAGCAGCGTCAGGTCGGCGCCCATTTCCTGGAGCGTTGTATAGAGGCCGGTGCGGGTCGGATTGAACAGAACCCCTTCGACCGTTACGTCCGAACCCGGGACCAGGATCGCCGCCGCAACCAGAAACGCCGCCGATGAGGGATCGCCCGGCACCGTCACGTCCCGGCCTTCCAGCTCGGCATTGCCCTTGACCGTGATCCGGGTCGTGCCGTTGGTGCCTTTTTCCGTCCGCACCTTGGTGCCGAAGTAGCGCAGCATCCGTTCGGTGTGGTCGCGCGTCGCTTCCTTCTCGATCACCGTCGTCTCGCCCGCCGCGGCCAGTCCCGCGAGCAGGATCGCGCTCTTCACCTGTGCGCTCGGCACCGGGAGCGTGTACTCGATCGGAATGAGCTGATCGGTGCCGCGCATCGTCAGCGGCAGCGTATCGCGGTTGTCGACCACCTCGATACCCATCTGGCGCAGCGGGTTGAGCACCCGCCCCATCGGCCGCCGCGACAGCGACGCATCGCCGATGAACCGCACCTCGATCGGATGACCCGCGACAAGCCCGAACATGAGCCGCGCGCCCGTCCCCGAGTTGCCGAAATCGATCGCGACCTCAGGCTGTGCCAGCCCGCCGACCCCGCGGCCGAGCACTTCCCAGACATCGCCCTTCTTGGTTGCCGGTGCGCCGAGCGCCGTGACGGCATGGGCCGTATTGAT
>CAZKZT010000421.1:0-789 GCA_964557265.1 uncultured Hyphomicrobium sp. | reverse complement strand
CTCGCCTTCGAGCAGGCCGCGGATGCGTGTGCGCCCGGTCGCGATGGCACCAAACATCAGCGCGCGGTGCGAGATCGACTTGTCGCCGGGCACGCGCACGACGCCGCTGAGCGGACCCGCGCGATGTGCCGCCAGCGGCGTTGGTTCCTTGCCCTCACTCATCCGACTGCTCATCCCGAAAACGCGGCGGCCCCGCTACGGGGTCCATCCGCTGCTTATAGCGCAGTACGCTGACACCGCGCGCCTGCTGGTGTCGATTTCCGCAAGAACCCGCCCGCAGACGACGGCTCTAGCCTTCCTTCCGCCGGCTCATGAAGGCCAGACGTTCGAAAAGCTGCACGTCCTGCTCGTTCTTGAGCAGCGCGCCGTGCAGCGGCGGGATCAGCTTCCTCGGATCGCTCTCGCGCAGCGTCTCGGGACCGATGTCCTCGTTCATGAGGAGCTTCAGCCAGTCGAGCAGCTCCGACGTGGAGGGCTTTTTCTTGAGTCCCGGCACCTCGCGCATGTCGTAGAAAATCTTGAGCGCGTCCGAAACCAGCATGCCCTTCAGGTTCGGGAAGTGGACCTCCACGATCGCCTTCATCGTCTCGGGATCGGGGAATTTGATGTAGTGGAAGAAGCAGCGGCGCAGGAACGCGTCCGGCAGCTCCTTCTCGTTGTTCGACGTGATCATCACCAGCGGGCGCTTCGCCGCCTTGATCGTCTCGCCGGTCTCATAGACGTAGAACTCCATCCGATCGAGCTCCTGGAGGAGATCGTTCGGGAACTCGATGTCGGCCTTGTCGATCT
>CAZKZT010000420.1:0-3129 GCA_964557265.1 uncultured Hyphomicrobium sp. | reverse complement strand
CGGCGCCGGTAAGACGACGTTGTTCAAGATGCTCGTCGGTCAGGAGAAGCCCGACAAGGGCTCGATCAAAGTCGGCGATACGGTGAAGATCTCCTACGTCGATCAGTCACGCGCTCACCTCGACGACAAGAAGACGGTATGGGAGGAGCTGTCCGGCGGGCTCGACCAGATCAGCCTCGGCGGCAAGAAGGAAGTGAACTCGCGCGCCTATTGCGGCTGGTTCAACTTCAAGGGCGCCGACCAGCAGAAGAAGGTCGGCATGCTCTCGGGCGGTGAGCGCAACCGCGTGCACCTCGCCAAGCTGCTCAAGGAAGGCGGCAACCTGCTCCTCCTCGACGAGCCGACCAACGATCTCGACACCGAGACGCTGTCGGCGCTCGAAGCGGCGCTCGAAGACTTTGCCGGCTGCGCCGTGGTCATCTCGCATGATCGCTTCTTCCTCGACCGTATCGCGACCCACATCCTCGCCTTCGAGGGCGACAGCCACGTCGAGTGGTTCGAGGGCAACTTCGCCGACTACGAGGCCGACAAGAAGCGCCGCCTCGGCGACGCGGCGATCGAGCCCCACCGCATCAAGTTCAAGCGGTTCGAGAGGTAGGGACCGCACGCGAGGGAACGGATGCGCGCTGGTCGGCGTTGAGTGGACATAGACTTCGTTTCGCCTTCGGGCTTGCGAAGTTCAGCATCAACGTCGACAGGATGGTCCCATGCGCATGCTCGCTCTAACGAGCGCGACCCTGGTCGCGCTCGCAGTCGGATCGTATCCAGCTGTCAGTCAGCAGCAGCGAGAAGATGGTGGCACCGGCGCCGTGAAAGGGCAGTCCGAGCGGCCGACCAGTCCAAAACAGGCGGAGCCTGAGAGCTCCTCGCACAACGCGGACACACCCAAGGAAACCGGTGCGCCTTCGACGTCATCGGACGACAGAAAGCAACCGGCGCCCGGCCAAACTCCACCCGACAAAAAGAAGAAGTAGAGTTCGCAGTTTCGAGACCGGCGCATTTCACGCGGCGCTGCCCTACTGCCTGCAGGTCCTCCACGCCCCATCCTTGCCCCATTTGACGGCCCATTCTCCGCCCACGGGATAGTACGGGCATCGGGGAATATTCGACATGGCATTGGGGCTGCGCGGCGCGGACGCGAATGACGTTGCTGTCAATACGATCGTGAAGCGCGACGGCGGCAAAGTCGCGACGCTCGTCGCGCTGATCGCGCTCGTGTTCTCGGCCTACAGTCTGTGGGAGACGTCGCTCAAGCAGCCGGATGTGCGCATTTTCGTACCGCCGGTGATCCAGTTCTCCGCGCCGTACAACAACTCGAACTTCGAGGTCGTCGCGATCCCGGTCACTTTCACGAACGAGGGCGCGCGCACCGGGACCGTGCTGTCGATGGAACTCGCCGTCACCGATCCGCGCACGAGCGAGACCAAGCTCTTCTACGCCGCCGACTTCGGCCGCTGGACGATGGAGAAGACGCGCGCGCAGGCGTATCAACCGTTCGCGCCGCTCTCCCTTGCCGGTAATGCCTCGCGCACCGAGACCGTGCTGTTCTACACGCGCGGCGACGACCAGAAGCCGAACCAGATCATCGAGAAGACCGGCCCCTATCAGTTCAAACTGACGCTCGAGCAGGCCGTCGCCGATGACCTCGGTCCGGTGGATCAGTGGCTCGCGAAGGGACCAGTGTCCGTCAGCTTCGAGCGCGAATTGCGCTTTTACGACGCGCGGGCCTTCAACAATGCGACGCTGCCGCTGTACGCGAAGGATTGGCGTTCGTCACAAGGCGGCGCGACACAGGCAGCCGCTAAATAGGTCATTTGCGGTAAAGAGATCGCGCCCTCGGCTCGCACACGGCCAGCCTCGCGCTCCATCGGGAGGGAACACCCTCCCGAACCCATCCGCCTTTGATACTTGGAGCAAGTTCTCACGGTGGCGGTCGAAGACCGCGCCTGTGAATCGCCAACCGGCGAGGCAGCGGCCGCGGTGCCAGTAGCCGAAGGCGTTGGCATCCGCGGAAAGAAAAGCCTCAACTCCTCTCCAGCAACTCGATCGACACGCCCTCGGGACCACGGAGGAAGGCGATGCGCGTGCCGGGGCGGATGGTATTCGGCTCCATCGTGAACTCGGCGCCCTTGCTCTTGAGGTCGGCGACGACCGCATCGATGCCTTTCACTTCGAGGCCGAAATGGTCGAGACCCTGATACGGCGTCTTCGGCGGCGAGGCGACGCCATCACCTGCGGTCACGGGCGCGATAAAGATACTGGCGCCACCGAGTTTGAGATCGATGCGCGTCTTGCCCTGCGCCTCGGTGCGGATGACCTCGGCGCCGAACATGCGCGCGTAGAATGCGGCGGTCGCCTCCGGATCGGGGCTGCGCAGGTGAACGTGGTCCCATTTGAATGCCGTCATGCCGGTTCCTCCCATCAACGATTGTCTTGGGAGGAACGTAGCGCGCGGCGTGATCGCCAGCCAGCACCGAAGCGGACCACGCCCCTGCGTGAGCAGCGCAGCAGAAAACAAAGCGGCGCGCCGGATGCCGGTGCGCCGCCAAAGGATCAGATCGATTTTCTTCGTCTTATCCGGGAAGGAACCGGCTCAGCGGCCGAGCACATCCATGCGGACGCGCGCGATACCCTGCCCCTGCATACCGATAACGCCAGCGGCCGCTTTCGACAGATCGATGATGCGGCCGCGGATGTACGGCCCGCGATCGTTGATCTTCACCACCACCGAGCGGCCGTTGGCGAGATGGGTGACACGCACGCGGGTGCCAAACGGCAGCGTCTTGTGCGCAGCGGTCATGGCGTTCGGATTGAACCAGCCGCCTGAAGCCACGCGCTGCGGCTGCCAGTAAAATGATGCGATGCCGTGATGGCTGCCACCGCTGCTGACTTGGCTCGAGCCGAGCGAGGCGGTTCGCGCCGCGCCGCGGCGACGCTGCCGGGGCGCCTCGTAGCGCCGATCGTCGGCTGTGCGCGCAATGCGGCTTCCACGAGACCGCTTGCTCCGCTCTGCGCGGCTTGCACGCTGACGCGGCGCGGCTTCTCCGTCGCTCTCCTCGCGCTGAATGCGTCCAACGCGCGAACGCTGCGCCCAGTGATTGACCGAGATGCTATCGCGGTAGCTGCTGC
>CAZKZT010000419.1:0-3172 GCA_964557265.1 uncultured Hyphomicrobium sp. | reverse complement strand
TTGCGATATGCCGGAAGGCGTTACGCAGTTCGTCACCCGACGACGTGTTGTAGAACATATGCGGTTCGCTGGCGCAGCCCCGCAGCGTGTCCACCGCCGAGCCGGTCGAGCCGAGCCCAAAGCCAACCGTGTAGACCGTGATGCCGGCCGCCTTCATGGCGACGCACATTGCACGTGACTGGTTGGTCGAGGTGCCGTTCGGAGACTTGCAGTTCGCGCCCGATGTGCCGGTATCGTAGTCGGGAATGGTCGCTCCAGCGGTGTTGTTCGTCGTGCTGTTGCAGTACTGCTGATTGTACTCGCCGTCGGTCATCAGCACCGCAACCTTCTTCAGCATCGGCAACCCCCTCTCGTCGAACTGCGTCAGGAGTGCATTGGGTTGCGGCTTGCTGTCTGCGGAAAACACATCGGCCCACCTCGGCGACAGGAGATACCATGCCCAGGCCGTGCCGAGATGTCCCGCGGTCATGCCGTTGGCGGTGAACCCGTCAATGACCGTCTTCAAGGTCGTCTTGTTGCTGGTCAGCGGAACGATCGGCGCCGAGGGAATGCAGGCCGTATTGCTGCCGGTCTGGTAAGCGCGGGGGATGCGGTTGTTGCCGGTCGGAGGGGCATCGGTGAATGCCTCGGAACCGGTGCGCTCGGACAGGCAGTACGTGTTGGTCCGATAGCGCGTGCTGTTGCCGCCGCTGCGCTGCTTGAACGAGAGGCTCGTCGCCGGATTGAACGCAACCTGCGGCCCGAGCACGGAGCCGGCGTTGATCGCCGTCGAGAACGGCGCCAGCGCGACGCGGGTGCTGTACTCGCTTTGATCGCCTCTCACGACGATATCGATCAGATCCTTGGCGGCCGATTTCAGATCATTGATCTTGCTGCCTGCCATCGAGCCCGTGACGTCGAGCATCATCGACACTTCGAGGTTCGTTCCGTTGGTCCCCATAAGGGCCTGGCCACGCGTCGAGACCGTGATGCTCTGCCTGACGAGGCTGAGGAACGGGGTCGGGACTGTCGTCTCGCCGATCATCGTGAACGTCGCGTTCTGCATGTCGGGCGTGAAGGAGACGACGCGGGAAACTTCCTGCGGCTTGTTGCTCTGGAAATGCGCCAGCGCCTTCTGCTCGGCGAGCGAAAGGTCGTTCTCGAGCTGCCAGACGCGGGCCGCAGCCAGCACCGAGCTGTCGACGGCACTCTGCAGCCGCTCACGCGCCACCATGGCGCGGCCAAAATCGACGGCACCGCCAACCAGCGTGAAGACCACAAAAATGGTCAGCGCGAACATGATCACGACCGACCCGCGGTCGTCCTTCCGCAGCCCGCCGGCATTTGACCGCCGCCGCAACCGCTCAGCGCGCAACTTGCCGAACGCGAACATGACGCACACCTCTCACACAGGACTGACCCATAATGCATACGAATAATCCGGCCCCATTGATTTTCCCTTAATCCGGACTCATAAAATTCACGGCAATTTATATTTTTTGCGCACCCGACAAATGTCGCCAATTCAAGCCACGCATTATTGTTTCATTTTCCATGTCAATTGACGCCCGATAAACCATCCGCATATTGCCATTCCGCACGCTGCCATCTCGAACGCAAAAAGGGCACCCTGAGGGGTGCCCTTATTCCATCCACCGTTCGGCTTCGCGCTATTGCGAGACGTAGAGCGACGCGATCGAGGTTGCGATGTGCCGGAAGGCGCTGCGCAGCTCGGCGCCGGTCTGCGTGTTGTAGAAGAGCTTGCCCGGCTTGCTGAAGTGCCCGTCGCTGGAGGCACAGTCGCGGAGCAGTGTCACTTGGGTGCCCGATGTGCCGAGCCCGAAGCCGACGGTGTAGACGATGATACCCGCGTTCTTCATTGCCGTGCACAGGGCCAGCGTCTGCGTGTTGGAGCTGCCGAGCGGCGACGTGCAGTCCGCCTTCTCGGCGTTGCCCGCACCCGAGTTGCGATCGGGGATCGAAGCGCCAGTCGTGTTCGTGGTTGAGCCGTTGCAGAACTGCATATTGTACTCGCCGTCCGTCATCAGCACGGCGAACTTCCGCACGTTGGTGCCGGTCCGCATGGACACCGGGCAAGCTGCCCAGCTCGCGCATCCGGCCGGCAGAGAGGGATAAGCGGCCGGTCGGTCGCCAGAATGGACATTCGACGGAATACCGGACCACCATGTCGGCGACAGCATATACCACGCCCACGCCGTGCCGAGGTTGCCGCCTGTCCAGCCGTTGGCGCTGAGGCTGTTGATGGTGTCGGTCAGCACGGTTTTGTTGCTCGTCAGTGGAACGACCGATGCGGCCGGCTGACAGCTACTGTTGTTCGAGCTGCTGTAGTAGACGCGCGGCAGGCGATTATTTCCGGTCGGCGTCGCATCCGTGTACGCCGCGTTGCCCTGACGCTCGGAGACGCAGTAGGCATTCGTGCGATACCATGTGCGGCTTTTTCCGTCCCGGAACTTGAACGACAGACTGGACGTCGGATTGTAGGCAACGTGAGGGCCAAGAGTCGTCCCCGCATTGACCGCGTGCGAGAACGGCACGACGGCGATGCGCGAGGTGTACTCGCTCTGGTCGGCCCAGACGAGGATGTTGACGAGGTCCTTGGCCGCTTCCTTGAGATCGGCGATGCGCTGGCCAGCCATCGAGCCCGTGACGTCGAGCATCATCGAAACCTCGATGCTGTAACCGTCGTTGCCGCCACCGCCGCCGCCGCGGCAGCCGATACAGAACTTGGCCTGCGCGCGCGTCGTGACCTTGATCTGGTTTTCGCGCACGAGGCTGAGGAACGGCGTCTTGATCGTGGCCTCGGCCTCGATCGTCAGCGTGTTCTGCACGGTATCCGGCGCCAGCGTGGTCAGCTTCGCATCGACGCCGTCCGGCTTCATGCTGTTGAAGTGGATGATCGCCTTCTGCTCGGCGAGTGTCATGTCCTGTTCGGTCTGCCACACGCGGGCGGCTGCCAGAACGGCGCTGTCGACCGATGCCTGCAGTTTCTCGCGCGCCAGCACGGCCCGGCCGAAATCGACGGCGCCCCCGACGACACCCATCACCACAATCGTCGTCAATGCGAATATGATGGCTACCGATCCGCGTTCATTGCGGCGAATTCCGGAAATGGATTTCAATATTCTCTCGAGCGTGATCAACACAGCTCTCCCGCCAATTATTTTCATGCCCG
>CAZKZT010000418.1:0-3174 GCA_964557265.1 uncultured Hyphomicrobium sp. | reverse complement strand
TATAGAGATGGCAGAAGCCGCCGATGAAGCCCATGCCGTAGAGCTGGCCCGCCTTTTCCTCGAAGCGGCGGATCAGCAGCATCTCGCGATACGCCGTCAGCTCCTCGTCGCGGGTGAATTGCACGGGCGTACCGGCGCCCGGAATATGCCCATTCCCTACGTGGCTCACGGTTGCCATTCGACCTCCCGGCTCATCATCCAAACTGTGCTGCTTGTTGTCCAAGCCCTTGGTTAGACTACTAGCTGAGCATGACAAAGCTTTCCAGCCCGTTGACCATGCTCGGTCAACGGAGCGGCGCGCACCATTGTGCAGTGCGGCATGAGATCGGTTTCCTTCATCACCCGGTCAAGATACTCGACCTGGGCGACGCGAAGCGGTTATGACGGAGCACAGAGAGACCGCCCGCGCGGTTGCCCATCAACCCTGTCCCGGTCGACAGGCGGCGGAGTTTCCGACACAGCCATGAGGAGCGACGATCTCACCGCCTCGCCGCCTCGCGCTGAAACGCCGCCTCGCGCCATGCGGGCACGCTTTGGCGTATCGCGCGGGTGGACCGTCTCGGTCGCGGTGATCCTGGCACTGGTGCTGCTGCCGGTTGCGGCGATCGCCACCCTCGCGTTGTCCGCCGATCTCGCGACGTGGCCGCATCTGCTCGGCACGGTCCTGCCTCATTCACTGACGACGACGCTGATCGTCATGGCGGGCGTCGCCGCCGTCACGCTGGTGACCGGCGCCGGCACCGCATGGATCGTCACCATGTACCGGTTCCCCGGCCGCGGCGTGATCGACCGGCTGCTGGTCATCCCGCTGGCGGTGCCGACCTACATCGTCGCCTACTGCTACGTCGACCTGCTGGGGTATGCGGGCCCGGTGCAAGGGCTTCTGCGCGAGTTGTTCGGCTGGCGGACGCCGCGCGACTACTGGTTCCCCGACATCCGCTCAACCACGGGCGCGATCTTCCTGCTGTCGAGCGTGCTCTATCCCTACGTCTATCTCGCGGCACGGGCGAGCTTCGTCCAGCAATCGATCTGCGTGCTCGAAGTTGCGCGCACACTCGGGCGCACGCCGATCGGAGCCTTCTTCTCCGTCGCGCTGCCGCTCGCGCGGCCTGCGCTCGCCGCCGGTGTGGCGCTGGTGCTGATGGAGTGCCTCAATGACCTCGGCGCGGTGCAGCATCTCGGCGTCGAGACGCTGTCGCACGCGATCTATTCGACGTGGCTGCAGCGCTCCAATCTGGGCGGCGCCGCGCAGATCGCCCTGACGGCGCTCGTCGTCGTGCTGGTGCTGTTCGCGATCGAACGGCACGCGCGGGGCAATCGCCAGTTCCACCATACGACCGGCCGCTATCGCGCGATCCCGTTCTCCGATCTGACCGGTTGGCAGGCGGCTGCGGCGTGCATCGGCTGCCTGATCCCGTTCATCGTCGGCTTCGTGCTGCCCTTCTCGGTGCTCGCCCACAACGCCTTCCACTATAGCGCGGATGCGGCCACGCCCGCGTTCTGGCGCGCGGCCGGTAACAGCGTGCTGCTCGCCGTGCTCGCGGCAGCCGCGACCGTGGTGCTTGCCGTGATCCTGGCGTACGCACGGCGGATTACGAAAAGCCGCCTCGTCAACATCGCAGCGCGACTGGCAGGCGTCGGCTATGCGCTCCCCGGCACGGTGCTCGCGCTCGGACTGCTGATCCCGCTCGCTGCCCTCGACAATCGGATCGATGCGGCCTCACGCGCGCTCCTCGGGCTGCCGCTCGGGCTGCTGATGACGGGATCGCTGTTCGCGCTGGTCCTGGCCTTCGCGATCCGCTTCCTCGCCGTGTCGCTCGGCGCCATCGAAGCGGGCATGGAGCGCGTGTCACCGAACCTCGACGCCGCCGCGCGCACGCTTGGCGCCACACCACTCGCGACCATGGGGCGGATCCATCTGCCGCTGCTGCTGCCGGCACTCGGCAGCGCGGCGCTACTCGTGTTTGTCGACGCGATGAAAGAGCTGCCGACCGCGCTGCTGCTGCGGCCTTTCAACTTCGAGACGCTGGCGATCCACGTCTACTCGCTCGCCTCGCTCGAGCTGTTCGAGAGCGCATGCATCGGCGCGCTGGCGATCGTGTTCGTCGGCTTGTTGCCGGTGCTGGCGCTGCATCAGGCGGTCGCGTCGGGCCGCTCGGGTCAGGGCAGCGGCGCGCGGGCGGGAGCAGGCGCAGAAAGAAGCGCGACGACAGTATGATCGTGCGGGATCACCAGCATCCTGCGCCGCGAACACGTAGCGGCGCACACATTCCAGCACGCCCGATCAAAACCGCCGCAACAGCCGCTCGATGTAATCGAGTTCCAGCAACGGGCGGGTTTGTTCGCCAGCACGCTTGCGCAGCTCCTCGAGAATCTCGCGGGCGCGCTGGATGTCGATCTCGTCCGGCACTTTGACCGAAGTACCGAGGTCGGGCCCTTCAGTGCGCTGCGGACGTCCCATCGGATCGAGCGGCACATCCGCCGAGCGGCCGAACCGGCCGGGCATCTGGCGGAGCATCTGTTGCGCCATCTGCTGCGCGCCCTGGCGAAGCTGCTCCAGCGCCCGCTGCTCGGCCTGCGCGGCACCGTCGAGATCACCTCGCCGCAACGCTTCCTGGGCCTCGCGCATCGCATCCTCGGCGCCGCCGAACTGCGAGGGAGGTTGGATGCCGTTCTGCTGCATGCCCTGGCCGAGCTGACCGAGACGATTGCGCAGATCACCCTGGCGGCGGCTCAGCGCGCCCGATCCCTCACCCGGCTGCTGGCCGCGCTGGCCCTGTTGACCGCGTTGGCCCTGGCCGCGCTGTCCTTGCCCCTGCCGGCCTTGGCGGCCCTGCTGGCCTTGTCCCTGGCGACCTTGCTGGCCCTGTTGGCCTTGCTGACCATCCTGGCCTTCGCCATCTTCGCCGCGCTGCTGTTCGCCGAAGGTGTCATCGAGGAGCTGCTGCTGCTGACGGATCAGATCGCCGAACTGATCCATCATCTGCATCATCTGTTGGTTCTGCTGGCCTTGCAGTCCGACCGCATGAACATCGTCAAGGCGGCGGTCGGGTTCGTCCTGGCCGGCGACCGGCTGGCGGTATCGCGGCTGCGCTCGAAATTCTCCGAGCCGATGGCGAAGACGGCGGAGTGGTCGATGTTTCCATAGCCAACGACGGCAATGCGAAGGAGAGG
>CAZKZT010000417.1:568-3175 GCA_964557265.1 uncultured Hyphomicrobium sp. | reverse complement strand
TTTAGAGCGCGCTTGCTCCACGGCGGTGATTCCGCCAAAGGCTGACGCGCTCTAGGACCGCAGGCAGGCGGGCCGTGGGCTCGGCCTTCGGCATCGGCACGGAGGCGCCGTGCAGCGCCACCGGCTCACCACAGGGGCCGGGGTTATCGTTGGCGCGGTCGTCTATCTGGTGATTGCGCACATTGGTCGCTCGATCGCCATTTGCCCATTGGCGAGCGACCTGTTACAAGGCCGGCGGCGCCACGGAATTCCGGTTCCCGGCTGCCCTGCGCTCCCTTCGTCTATCGGTTAGGACGTCAGATTTTCAATCTGAAAAGACGGGTTCGACTCCCGTAGGGAGCGCCATGATTCACGGAAGCCATTGAGCTTCCATTTTTCTCGCCCAATCAGTTGCTTGCGCCCGCCGAGGTGGTATCAATCGTGCGAGCCCGGATGGGCATTCTCAAGAACGAGTACGGGGGTCTACTTGTCCCAGATGCCGGCTTTGCGCCATCTCACAAAGCGATTGTAGCAGGTCATCGCGGGGCGTAGCGCTCGTCGGGGATGTCGGCCCATGACGAACCGGTGCGCAGACGCCAGAATATGCTGTTGAGCACACGACGATCCCCGATGCGCGGCACACCGCGCGACTTGCACGGCAACAGCGGATCGATAGTCGCTTATTCAGCATCGCTCAGCTCGTAGTGTCGAAGCTGTGCCATCCCAACCTCCTCACCGGTTGAGGCCATGAATCATCGTTCGCGCCGTTTGGGAGTCCAGTTTATGAGTGCGCCCCAGAGCTGGGTGACCATCTGGTTCTGCCCTGGTGCGGCAGCCGGTGCTTGAACGTTTGGAAGCGCTGCAGCGGGGGGGCGAAGGGCGAAAGAGGCTCAGCGGAATCACATGGAAGGCATCATGCGCGCCATCATGAGGTGCGATGGTTGGCATCTTGATGAATCGTTCCGCTTCGCTCCAGAGCGAGCAACTCCTCGTCTGATAGCCCAATGGTGCGGAAGACTTCGAATGTGTGCTGCCCCAATGCGGGAGCCTGCGAGCAGATGGCGCCTGGCGTTTCGCTCAATCGCGGAACGACATGGTGCATGGGGATGGAGCCCAGTTGATCGTCGGGATACTCGGCGATGATCTCGCGCTCGATGAAATGCGGATCCTTGAGAATTGCCGAAATGTCGTAGATCGGCCCGGCGGTCACGCCTGCGGCAGTAAAGAACTCGACATTTTCTGCCTGTGTCATCTCGCCGACGAAGGTGGAGATAATTTCGTCGAGAAGCGCCGCGTTCTTGACACGAGCACTGTTGGTCCGAAATCTTTCGTCGGAGTTGAGTTCCGATTTGCCAATGGCCGCTAGCAGCTTCTCAGCCATAGCCTGAGTGGATGCAGAGATGCTGATGTATTCGCCGCATTTGCATCGGTACACGTTTCGTGGCGCTGAGTTGGTGGAGCGGCTTCCCGAGCGCTTCTTGATGGTCTCCGTCACGCGATACTGAGCGGCGTGCGGGCCCAGAATGCTGAACAAGGGATCGAGAAGCGGGAGGTCGATGACCTGCCCCTTGCCGCCCTTCACCTCGACTTCGCGAAGCGCAAACATGACTGCCGAGGCTCCGTACAGTCCGGCGATCCCATCGGCGAGATACATAGGCGGCAGCGTCGGCTCGCGATCGGGGAAGCCGTTCATGGAGGCAAAGCCGGAGATGCCTTCGATGAGACTGCCGAAGCCCGGCCTTTGGGCATATGGCCCATCCTGCCCCCATCCTGAAATACGGACGAGCACCAGGCGTGGATTGAGGGCCAAGAGAAGCTCTGGGGCCAGCCCCATATCCTCGAGGACGCCAGGCCTGAAACTTTCAATCATAATATCGACGCGCTCGACCAGACGCTTGATCAGATCAATGGCGGAGCGGTCGCGGAAATTCAGGCAGATGCTTCTTTTATTGCGCGAATAGATCTTCCAATGAAGCTCCATGTCGGCTGTTTTCCAGCCGCGCAGCGTGTCCCCGGAAAGAGGTTCTGCCTTGATGACGTCAGCCCCAAAGTCCGACAGGGACTGAGTGAGCACGTTGCCTGCAAACAGACGCGAAAGGTCCAGAACGCTGATGCCATCTAGTGGCCTCTTGCCCGTCGTGGCGTATGCTCGTTGTCTAACTTGCATCACGGATGAAGTCTTCTCCTGGATGTATGGTTGCTCGCAGCCGCTCAATTCAGCGGGATCTGCGAAGGCTGGACAGCGTCGTGCTGATCTGGCGAGCGGTGGCCACCGTCAGGTCTTTCAGTCTTTCGCTTTGGCTCATCACGCGATCAGCCGGCCCCGCGATGTTGAAAGCGGCGCAAACGCTGCCATCGCTGGCCAGTATCGGAGCGGCCATCCCGGCCGCGCCATCGATGACACCGCGTGAGTTGAGGGCGACGCCCTCCGCGCGCGCGCGCTGAATGCTGTCGAGGACCATGCTTTTCTTGAGGTCGGAAAGTCCGCGGAGAAAGGGAGCAAGCTCGTCACTCGTCATGCCCGCCAGTATCACGATGCCGCTTGCAACTTCAGTCGGCTCCCGTAGGCGGCTAATATTTCTGTCATAGCGAACTTCTCTATCCGGCAAGACCTTGCAGACGTACCGG
>CAZKZT010000417.1:0-558 GCA_964557265.1 uncultured Hyphomicrobium sp. | reverse complement strand
TCGTTCTCGAGCACACCGATGAAGCCGCTTTCGCCGGCTTCTGCGACGCACTGTTTGATTGCCTCATCGGATACTCGCAGGAGTGTCGACAGATGATTGTGTTTGCCGAAGGGTTCGCCAGGCAGGCGGACCAGCGTGTACTTGCCGAGATCGTCCCGCGCCACGTACCCCTCGTCGTGCAGCAGCCTCAAGGCTTCCAGCATGCTGCTTCGAGGCGATTGGAGGGCCTTGGCGATCTCGGCGAGGCCGACAGGCCCCTCCTGATCAGCTAGCCACTCGATGACCCGAAGAATTCGAAGCGTTCCTCGTCCGCTCATAGCGGCACCTCCCGCGCGGTATGTCTTACATGAAATTCGCGATTGTGCATGATATCTAAATTTGTCCGATATTACGGTTTGGTGGTCTGTAAAGGTCCATCTGAACCTAGCGTACGATTATGCTCTCAGCTCCACATGGCTACGCCAAGGGTGCATCCCTGCTTGGCCTTGACCTCACCTCGCCAAACGCTATGATGATCAACTTACGCTATAATGCGATATGCTGAACGAATGGGGAAGC
>CAZKZT010000416.1:0-3203 GCA_964557265.1 uncultured Hyphomicrobium sp. | reverse complement strand
ATTAAAGGGTGAGAAAATATCTATCGATCCCAAAGTGTTACGGATTCGACACGGCAGGATCGCGACAGCGTAGAAACGCTAAAGCTCTGCTTGCAGCCCTGTGATCATATCCGCAACATGTGTGTCACATGAGCTTGATTTTGAGAATTCGACTGACGGGCGAGAAGGGGATGATCACTATGATCGCGAAGATGAAGAGCCTTGCGAAGGCCGCCTCGGGGGCGCTGGCTATTTCGCTGCTGGCCGGACCGGCCATGGCTCAGGGACTCAAGGACGGCCCGGCGATGCCGCCGGAGCGCGCGTTTGCCTGGTCGGCCAGCTTTGCTGTTGGCACCGACTACGTTTTCCGCGGCTTCTCGCAGACCGCCGAGCGCGCCGCGGTGCAGGGCAGCTTCGAGGCGACCTGCGGAATTCTCTACGGCAACGTCTTCCTGTCAAACCTGGACTTCGGTGATCTCGGCACCCGCGACATTGCGACCGCGGAGCTGACGTTCGGCGCGGGTATCCGCCCGACACTCGGCCCGATCGCCTTCGACTTCGGCGTCATCTACTACACCTATCCGCGCGCGCTCGATCCGGGCGCCGAGCTCAACTTCGTCGAACTGCGCGCTGGCGGCAGCATCACGCCGTGGAAGGATGCGTCGGCCGGCCTGACCTTCTTCTGGTCGCCGGAGTACACCGGCAAGACCGGAGACGTGTGGACTGTCGAAGGCACGCTCAGCCAGACGCTGCCGAAGATGGGCATCTTCACGCCGACGATCAGCGGTCAGCTCGGATACCAGTGGGGCGGCAACGCGGACTATGAGCTTCTCGTCGGTGAAGGCGGTGATTACCTGTACTACAACGCGGGTGTCACGCTGGCCTTCCACGAGCGCTTCTCGATCGACCTGCGCTATTGGGGCACGGATAACGGCGGCACCTTCTGCGACCAGTTCGGCCGAGTCCTGAACTGCGGTGACCGCTTCGTAGGTACGGCGAAAGTCACCTTCTGATCGACCTTTCCCGGTAGTGATCGGATAGCGAAACGGGGCCCTGTCGGGCCCCGTTTTGTTTTCTGCGTTCTTGGATTGATTGCCGAGGAGGACGAGCCCGGCGGCGATGGGCTGCGCGGCCTACCAAGTAAGCGTCGCTTTGACCTTGCCCGCCCAGTCGGGCTTCGCCTCGCTCATGTCGGCGAGGGCGCCGAGCTCGATGGCGAATGCGCCGACGTCGCTTTTCTGCTGCGGTGTCAGATCGAGGCCGACATACAGGCCTGAGCTGGTGCGTTGCGACTGTAGCGCGGTGCCGGGTGCGGTTGCGATGTCGGCCGAGGCGCCGAAGGCCTCTATTCCGATCGCGATGCCCTTCGCCAGTTCGCTCTTGAGGCCTGCGGCATAGGCGAATGCAATGTCGTCACCCTGATGGGCACCGAAACTGTGCGCCACTTTAGGGGTGAAGGTCAGCGCCAGAGGTGCGCCGCCCATGCGGAACTGGGGCCCCGACTCGATGGCATTGGTGCCGCTCGACTGGAGGGTCATGTCGACGCCAGTGTACCAGCTCCAGGAGATGGCCGGGGCGAACTGTCCGAGCGCGAATCGCGTCTCGGCGGCGGCGGCGGTGAAGGTCATTTCGTCGCCGACCGGCGTACTGAAGCCGGTGCGGAGCGCCGCGCTGAGCTTGTCGGAGATGGCGTAGCCGCGACTCATTTCAACGGGAAGCTGATCGGCCTCCGTGGACAGCGAATAGCCCGACTTGATCGCCCGTGCGATGGCGCTCTGTGCTTCCTGCCGGGTGATGCCCGTCTTGGGTGCCGCGACATTCGCGAGCGCGGCGAGTGTGGTGGCGGGGTGCTGTCCGACGTCGATCGCGAGCAGCGATACGGAACTGTCGAGTTCCAGGCCGATTTCTTCGGCGAGGTCGTCGGCTGGGATCAGACTCGCAATCTGGAACGGCCCTGTTCCCGCGGATTCGGCGTGCGCGACCATCGCCGAGCCGGCCATGAGGGCCGCCGCCAGGATTCCGAGTGATGAAGCGCAAACGCGCATGAAGGCCTCGTATGCTCACGTACAGGCACATAGTAAACGATGTATTTTGGCGACCAAATGGCAGAAGTGAGTGCGGGGCAACGTGCCGCGTGGCTCGGTCGTGACATGTGGGCGCGATGCAACGGTCGTCTGACCGCGTCTTGTCGCGCGTTGGGGGCGGTGCTTGGGGCGAGACGGGCCGCGAATGCGGTTGCCACCGCGCCCGCTCTGTTGGCAAAGTCCCGTCCAAGCGCCCGCGCCAGATGGGCCAGCACGATGAACGCGCCGGGAGGTCGACGGCCATGACATCGAATGCCCCGCTCGCCTACATGCCGGGCTTCGGCAATGATTTCGAGTCGGAGAGCCTGCCAGGGGCGCTGCCGCAGGGGCAGAACTCGCCGCAGCGCTGCGCCTACGGGCTCTATGCCGAGCAGCTCTCGGGCTCCCCTTTCACCGCGCCGCGCGGCACCAATGAACGCTCCTGGCTCTACCGCATCCGCCCGTCGGTGCGTCATGCGAGTCATTTCAAGAAGGTCGCGGTGCCGCATTGGAAGACGGCGCCGGCATTCGACGAGCACGAGCTGCCGATCGGGCAGCTCCGCTGGAGCCCGGTGCCGATCCCGAGCACGGCGCTGTCGTTCGTCGATGGGATGCGCACCATGACGACCGCCGGCGATGTCAACACGCAGGCGGGCATGGCCGCGCACGTGATGCTGATGACGCGCGCCATGGAGGACGAATACTTCTTCAATGCCGACGGTGAGCTGCTGATCTTGCCGCAGCAAGGCCGCGCGCGCTTTTTCACGGAGTTCGGCATCATCGAGGTCGGCCCTGGCGATGTCTGCGTCATCCCGCGCGGCGTCAAGTTCAAGGCATCACCCATCGATGGCCCGGTGCGCGGCTATGTGTGTGAGAACTACGGCGCCAAATTCACGCTGCCGGATCGCGGGCCGATCGGCGCCAACTGCCTCGCCAACGCGCGCGATTTCAAGACCCCGGTCGCCGCCTTCGAGGACAAGGAGACGCGCTGCAAGGTCACCGTGAAATGGGCGGGCAAATTCTATGTCACCGAGATCGGCCACTCACCGCTCGATGTCGTCGCTTGGCACGGGAACTATGCGCCCTACAAATACGACCTCCGCACGTACTCGCCGGTCGGCGCGATCCTGTTCGATCATCCCGACCCCTCGATCTTCACCG
>CAZKZT010000415.1:371-3208 GCA_964557265.1 uncultured Hyphomicrobium sp. | reverse complement strand
CGAGAGGGAGACGGCCGTCAACGCCGCCTTGATGTGCGCCGGCATGTCGTCGGGCCCTTCGGTGGTGTGAACGATCCAGCGCATCGAGGGGTCGTCGGCGGGCGGCACCAGACGGCGGAAGAATGCGTCGAGGTCGCGGCGCACATCAGGATCGGCGTTCTCCTGGATCAGCAGCGAGCACGACGTGTGGCGCACGAACACCGTCAGCAGCCCCTCGTCGATCTTCGCCGCCACCACGAACGCGCGCGCCATGTCCGTGAACTCGTAGAGGCCCTGTCCACGGGTCGAGAGTGTCAGCGTCGTCTGGGGCATGATGTCACGCACTCCTTCCGAGGGATTGGACAGACGGCATTGCAGCACGACATTGGCTTGCAATCTTACTACGATCCCATAATAGTTCGCTGCTTCAATGGGGTTCCGCTAGACGCGATGCTCAGAGCACGCGCGCGCCAGCGGTGGGCCGGCCGCAGACACCGTTCAGGTCTCGGCGGCTCGTCAAACGGCTTCAGCAGCACCGTCCGGTGTTTTGCATAATTCACGTCAGGCGAGACGTTCACACGCCCCGCTTGCAACGGGCGCAAACGGTCGATGAGACCGCAATGGGAGGATTTTTCGCGCGATGTGGGAAACAATTCAGCCTCACCTCTGGCCGCTCCTCCAGATCATCATGATCGACGTCGTGCTGGCCGGTGACAACGCCGTCGTCGTTGGTCTCGCGGCATCGCGCGTCAACCCCACCATCCGCGGCAAGGTCATCTTCTGGGGCATCGGCGCGGCGGTCATCCTGCGCATCCTGTTCGCCGGCATCACCATGCAGCTGCTTGCGGTGAAGGGCATCATGCTCTTTGGCGGCCTGCTGCTCTTCTATGTCTGCTGGAACATGTACAAGGAGCTGCGCGGCGGCGGGCACGACGATGCGGCGCCCCATGCACTCGGCGCGGCCGCCGTCGAAGATCCGAAGGACAGCGGCGACAAGATCAAGGAAATGAGCTTCTGGGCCGCCGTGATCCAGATCACGATCGCCGACGTTTCGATGTCGCTCGACAACGTGCTCGCTGTCGCCGGCGCGGCCAAGGGCAACACCATCATCCTGGTGGTCGGCCTCGCCATCGCGATCGTGCTGATGGCTGTTGCCGCCAACTACATCGCCAAGCTGCTCGCCACCTACCCGTGGATCAGCTGGATCGGCCTCGCGATCATCGTCTACGTCGCGGCCTCGATGTCGTGGAACGGCCTTCATGATCTCGGCTGCATGTACGTGTCGCCGGAGGTCTGCAAGGAAGGTGCGCTCTCAACATTCAAGGGCATCTTGAGCGGCGGGGCGTAACGGCGAGCTGGCCGCAGCGCGTACGCGAGACTATGGTCCGATCGGAATAACCTTTCGATCGGACATCCGAGGACTGCGCATGGCGTTTCCCGTTCCTACTCTCGATCACGTCGTCATCAATGCCCGCGACGAAATCGATCTCGCCGCCGCGACCTTCCGCCGGCTTGGCTTCACGCTGACCGAACGCGGCTACCATTCGCTCGGTTCGATGAACCACCTCGCGATGTTCGGGACCGACTATCTCGAACTGATCGCTGTCCCGCGCGGCGCGGCGCCGGATATCCGCCCGGACGTCATGGCCGCGCCGTTCGGCCTCAGCGGCCTCGTGTTCGGTTCGGAGGATACCACCGCGACCTACGAGTCGCTGAAGGCCAGCGGGTTCGAGCTGAGACCGCCGCGCGAGTTCACGCGCCCGGTGACGGTCGGCGACACCACCCGCGACGCGCGCTTCCGCACCGTGACGCTCGAGCGCGGCGACGTGCCCTACGGTCGCGTCTACTTCTGCCACCACTTCACGCGCGATCTCGTATGGCGCGACGAGTGGCGGCATCATCCGAACGGCGCGGTCGCGGTACAGCGCTTCGTGATCGTCCATCCTGATCCGGCCGACGCGGCACGCGTCTACACGCGCATATTCGGCGATCAGGCGGTACGCGACATTCCAGGCGGCAGAGCGCTGATTGCGGCGGGAACCCAAGTCGACATCCTCACCGAGGATGCGCTCAGCCGCGAATTCGGCAACGCCGCGCCGAGCGCCGTCGGACGCGAGACCTACATGGCCGCGCTCACGTTCCGCACGCTATCGCTGGCGCAGACGGCGCGCGTATTCAAGGAGAACGGCGTCGAGGGTGTGCGCGAGATGGATGGCAAGATCATCGTGCCGGGCCCCTCGGGCCTCAACACGGCGCTGACGTTCGTCGAGTAAGCCCGCAGCGGCGGCCGCTCACGTGCCGAAGATGCGGTCGCCCTGCTGGTCGATGATCTGGCGGGCTTTGGTCACCGAAAACTCAGACGCTTCATCCATGGTCGGGAAACGGTCGGCGCGAATGAACTTGTGTTCGCGGCGCGTCTCCCCTTCACCCTTGCTGATCACGCCGCAGACCTGGAACTGCCCCGCCTCGCTGTAGGGGCGCGCTTCGATCGTGAACCCATTGTACTCGACCGTCTGCGCGGGCCCGGCTGGTTCCGCCGAGCCACCACCGCCGCCGCCAAAGAGCTTCTTCCAGAACGACATGCGTGTTTCCCTGTCAGCCACTTTCCCCTCTCCCCGCAAGCGCGGGGAGAGGGAATGCCGCACCGCGCGGCGACATTCCAGCCAACAATTGCTGTCTAGTTGTCGAGGAAGCTCCGGAGCTTCCGCGAGCGGCTCGGATGCTTGAGCTTGCGCAGCGCCTTCGCCTCGATCTGGCGGATACGCTCGCGCGTCACCGAGAACTGCTGGCCGACCTCTTCGAGCGTGTGGTCGGTGTTCATGCCGATACCGAAACGCATCCGGAGCACGCGCTCCTCG
>CAZKZT010000415.1:0-361 GCA_964557265.1 uncultured Hyphomicrobium sp. | reverse complement strand
CGACTGGATCGCGGCATCGATCGGCAGCAGCGCGTTCTTGTCCTCGATGAAGTCGCCGAGATGTGAATCCTCCTCGTCGCCGATCGGCGTCTCGAGACTGATCGGCTCCTTGGCGATCTTGAGCACCTTGCGAACCTTCTCGATCGGCATCGCGAGCTTTTCCGCCAGTTCTTCCGGCGTCGGCTCGCGGCCGATCTCGTGCAGCATCTGGCGGCTCGTGCGCACGATCTTGTTGATCGTCTCGATCATGTGCACGGGAATGCGGATGGTGCGCGCCTGATCCGCGATCGAGCGCGTGATCGCCTGCCTGATCCACCACGTCGCATAGGTCGAGAACTTGTAGCCGCGGCGGTATTCGAAT
>CAZKZT010000414.1:0-3218 GCA_964557265.1 uncultured Hyphomicrobium sp. | reverse complement strand
ACACGCCAAGGTCATCATCCTCGGCTCCGGCCCAGCCGGCTACACAGCCGCGATCTATGCCGCGCGCGCGATGCTGAAGCCGCTGATCATCCAGGGTATCCAGCCGGGCGGCCAGCTCACCATCACGACCGATGTCGAGAACTACCCCGGCTTCGCCAAGGTCATTCAAGGCCCGTGGCTGATGGAAGAGATGAAGGCCCAGGCCGAGCACGTCGGCACCGAGGTCATCATGGATCACGTCGTCAAGGTGACACTGTCGCGCCGCCCGTTCCTGCTCGAGTGCGATTCCGGCGACAGCTATACCTGCGACGCGCTGATCATCTGCACCGGCGCCCAGGCGCGCTGGCTCGAACTCCCGAGCGAGCAGGCATTCAAAGGCTTCGGCGTCTCGGCCTGCGCCACCTGTGACGGCTTCTTCTATCGCAACAAGGAAGTGATCGTCGTCGGCGGCGGCAACACGGCTGTCGAGGAAGCGCTGTTCCTGACCAATTTCGCGAGCAAGGTCACGGTCGTGCACCGCCGCGACAGCTTCCGCGCCGAGCGCATCCTGCAGGATCGCCTGTTCAAGCATCCCAAGATCGAAGTCCTGTGGGACACCGCGATCGAGGAGGTGACCGGCCCCGGCGATCCGAAGAGCGTCACCGGCGTCCGCCTGCGCAACGTCAAGACCGGCGCAATCACATCGCGCCCCGTCGACGGTGTTTTCATCGCCATCGGACATGCGCCGGCGACCGAGCTGTTCACCGGCCAGCTTCCCATGACAAAGGGCGGCTACCTGATCACCAAGCCGGATTCGACGGCGACCGACATTCCGGGCGTGTTCGCGGCCGGCGACGTAAAAGATGAAGTTTACCGGCAGGCGGTTACCGCGGCCGGAATGGGTTGCATGGCTGCACTCGAGGCTGAGCGTTTTCTCGCCCACGTGGGCGAGCAGCTCTCAGCAGCGCAATAAACAGAAAGGGTTGGAAGCGTGCCTGGGCATATGGACTGGGACAAGTTGCGTATCTTCCATTCGGCCGCCGAGGCCGGCAGCTTCACGCATGCCGGCGAAAGCCTCCGTATGAGTCAGTCGGCGGTGAGCCGGCAAGTGTCGGCGTTGGAGAAAGAGCTCGGCGTGTCGCTCTTCCATCGCCACGCGCGCGGGCTCGTGCTCACCGAGCAGGGCGAGATGCTGTTCCGCACCGCCAGCGAGGTGATGAACAAGCTGCAGACCGCCGAGTCGCTGTTGTCGGACTCGACCACGAAGCCGGCCGGCGACCTTCGCGTCACCGCCACCGTCGGGCTCGGATCGGTCTGGATCACACAGCGCCTGCGCGAGTTTCTCGAGCTCTATCCCGACATCCGCGTCGAGCTGATCCTCAATGACGAGCCGGTCGACCTGTCGATGCGGATCGCGGACGTCGCCATCTGGGCACGCGAGCCCGCGCAGGGCGACCTGATCCGCCGCCCGCTCTTCACGATGCAGACACACTGCTACGCGTCGAGCCAGTACATCCGCAAATTCGGGACACCGCAGACCGTCGCCGACCTCGACCGTCACCGGATCGTGTCGTTCGTCGGCAATCCGGCGCCGCACCTCTCGCACATCAACATGCTCGAATCACTCGGCCGCGAGGGCCGCGCGCCGCGCGTTCCGGTGATGCGCGCGAGTGCCATACTGGCCCTCAAGTACGCAATCCGCTCCGGCATCGGCATCGGCATGGTGCCCGATTATCTCACCCAGGAAGAAGCGGACCTGGTGCCGGTGCTGCCCGACCTCGAGTTGCCTAAGCTCCCGGTTTACTTCGTCTATCCCGAAGAACTGAAGACCGCGAAAAAAGTTCAGGTTTTCCGGGACTTCATGGTGGCGAAGGGCCGTCAGTGGAAATTCTGACGGGATTCGTGTGCGCCTCTGGCGGAAGCCATGCGATCGGCGCATACCGATCCTCGCCGTTGCTCCATTGTGCCGGACCGAGAGAACCTACATATAACCATGAGCTGTGACGGACAGCTACTGAAGGCAGTTCCCTCCCTTTGACGCCTTCAAGCCGCGTCGCTTGCGATGCGGACCAAACTACAGCCGGGCCTTGCGCCCGGCTTTTCTTTTTGTGTTTTTATTCAATATTTTGCACCGCGTGACGAAGGCGCGCGCGGCGCCTCAGGTTGTCAATACTTCCTCGTGAGCGACCTCGAGATTGAGCGCAGCGGACAACAACGCCCGCGTGTAGGGCTCCCGCGGCCGATCGAAGATCGCGTCCGTCGGCCCTTCCTCGACAACCACGCCATTACGCAGAACCATCACGTAATTGCTCAGCGCCCGCACCACCCGCAGGTCGTGGCTGATGAACAGGTACGAGAGGTCGTGATCGCGCTGCAGGTTGCGCAGCAGATCGACGATCTGCGCCTGCACGCTCATGTCGAGCGCACTGGTCGGCTCGTCGAGCAGGATGAACTTCGGCCCCAGCACCATGGCCCGGGCGATCGCGATCCGCTGGCGCTGCCCGCCGGAGAACTCGTGCGGATAGCGATCCTGCGCTGAAGGATCGAGGCCCACCTGCTGGAGCGCCCTGCTGACCCGTTCGCGACGCTCGTCGTAGGTCAGCTTCGGATCCTGGATGATCAGACCTTCCTCGATGATCTGGCTCACCGAGAGGCGCGGCGACAGCGACCCGTAGGGGTCCTGGAACACGATCTGCATATCGCGCCGCAGCGGCCGCATCTGCTTCGCGTTGAGCCCGTCGATCCGCTTGCCGAAATAGACGACAGGGCCTTTCGAGGCGATGAGGCGTAGAATAGCCAGTCCCAGCGTCGTCTTCCCCGAACCGGACTCGCCGACGACGCCGATCGTCTCACCGGCGCGCAGGCGCAGCGACACCCCGTCGACGGCGCGGACATGATCGACCGTGCGCCGCATCAGCCCGCGCTTGATCGGGAACCAGACCTTGAGGTTGTCGGTCTCGACCACGACCGGCCCGGTTGGATTCCCCGGCGGCGGCTCGCCCTTCGGTTCTGCCGCGAGCAGATGGCGCGTGTACGCGTGCTGCGGCGCCTCGAAGATCTGCTCGACCGGTCCCCGCTCGACGATCACCCCGGCATTCATCACGTAGACGCGGTCGGCCATCTTGCGAACGATGCCGAGATCATGCGTGATCAGCAGCATCGCCATCCCGGACTCGCGCTGGAGCTGCTTCAGCAGTTCGAGGATCTGCGCCTGGATGGTGACGTCGAGCGCCGTTGTC
>CAZKZT010000413.1:2164-3250 GCA_964557265.1 uncultured Hyphomicrobium sp. | reverse complement strand
TACACGAAGTCGCTGATCGAAGCGTCGTATGTGGTCGCCCCCGCCGCGAGCTAGCGGACCAAGTGCACGCCGGCCTCTATTTGTAGCCGGGAAGCGGCCAGATTAAGAAAATAATTCAATATGACGAATCTCGCGATTGTGTGTCGTTCCCGGCCGGCATCTGCTTTTTGGGCGATTGTCATGAATTTGTCCTGAGATTTTCGTGTGCTCGAAGGTTTGGTATGCGGGCGATGGTCAAAGTCTTGACCTGCAGTTTCATGACTGTATTATGATCACAATCGACTATCGTTTGATATCATGAATGACGCGATTTTGCATGGTGGCGAGATCCGCGCCTCGGCAAAACGCAGTCGTTATCTGATCGAGCTGGAAAGTCTCTCGGCGCTTGCCATGCCCTTTGGGCCCGGCGGCGCCTCCGCCGGGGGCGCGCGCACAGCGTTCCGTTGCTGACGAGGTAGGAAGAATGAATAAGCTACTGAAATGCGCGTGCGTGTTGGCCGCCGCCTATCCTTTGCCCGCGTTAGCGAAGGAAGAGGTGACGGTGAGGGTTCATCTCATGAGCGACATTCGCTCAATTGACCCCGGCGTGAACCGAGATGGACCAACCGACGGCGTGATGGTCAACACCGTGGAAGGCCTCGTTGCCTATGCGGAAGACGCGTCCGTGAAGCCGATGCTCGCCGAGACGATCGAGACAGCGGACGGTGGCAAGAAGTACATCTTCAAGCTGCGTCAGGGCGTGAAGTTTCATAACGGCCAAGAGATGACGGCTGCCGACGTCGTATGGAGCTGGCAGCGCTATATGCAGCCGGCGACGGATTGGCGTTGCCGCTCTGAGTTCGACGGACGTGGCGCCATCCATGTCCAGAATGTTGTGGCGCTCGACAAGTACACGGTCGAGTACACGCTGAAGGAACCGAACCAGCTCTTTCTGGTGGCTCTCGGACGCACTGACTGTGCGATGACGGCTGTCATCCACAAAGACTCGGTCAACGCTGACGGCACCTTCAAGCATCCGGTCGGCACCGGTCCTTTCGTCATCACCGAGTGGCGGAAGGGCGAGTACGTTGAGATGACGAAATTCGC
>CAZKZT010000413.1:0-2154 GCA_964557265.1 uncultured Hyphomicrobium sp. | reverse complement strand
AAATTCGCCGACTACGTCTCGCGGACGGACAAGACACCCGGTCTGGCGGGGGCGAAGCAAGCGCTTGTCGATAAAGTTCGCTTTGTCGTCATTCCCGACGCATCCACGGCCGTTGCCGCGCTGAGGAGTGGTGGCATCGATATCATTCCTAACATCGCGGGATCGGAGCTCGCCAATATCGACAAGCTTGGTGACATCAAGATTGCGACGAAGTCATCGACGGGCTTGATCACTCTGAATTTCCAGACCACCGACAAGCTGCTCTCGAATGTCGCGCTTCGGAAGGCGATCTCGGCGGCCATAGATCGGCGTGCGCTCGTGGAGATGAGCACCTACGGCAAAGGTGTCGTGAATGCATCGCCGATCCCGGTTGGCACCAGCTACTATTCCGATTTTCACAAGACCCTTCCGCCTTTCGAGCCGCAGCGCGTACCAGAGTTGCTGAAAGCCGCTGGCTACAAGGGCGAGCGCATTGTGATGCTCACCAATCGTCGCTTCCCTCATCTCTATGACGCCACCGTTCTTGTCCAGAGCATGCTGCAAGCCGTGGGTATCAATGCCGATATCGAAGTCCTCGAGTGGGGCACGCAGCTTTCGCGCCATCTGTCGGGGCAGTTCCAGATGCAGGTGTTCTCATACACCGGCCGCTTCGATCCTTCTCTCACGTATGAGATCCTTCTCGGTGAGAAAGAGAAAAAGCGTCAGAAGGTCTGGGACACGCCGGAGGCCAATAAGCTTCTCATCGAGACGATGAACGAGACGGACGTTGAGCGCAGAGGCAAGCTCTTCGAGAAACTGCAAGGAATGTTCTTGGAGGATGTGCCGGCTCTGATGCTCTACAACAACCTGATGAATGCCGCCTACCGAACCAGGGTGCGTGGCTATGAGCCCTCAATCACGAACGTCTTTCGCGTTTGGGATGTGTCGATCGCCAACTGACATTGGTGCTTTACAAGAAGGGGCTCTCACATGCCGATGCCGGAAGCCAGTCAGGAACAGGTCAATCGATACTATAACGGACGCCTGTATCCTGAAGAGCTGCTGGAGATCATGTCTCAGGATCAGGGATGGTTTTCCAGCAAGGCCGTTCCCTCGAAGGGAACGGTCAAGCCGTTCACTTATGATCTGACGGACGTCGACAGGATCGAAATCCGCGATAACGATCGCAAGTTCGATTTCTACGATTACGTCTCTGTCAATCGCATTCACGGCATGCTTGTGCTCAAGGACGGAGTCGTCAAGATCGAGAAGTATCTCGGGGGCATCACGGACAGAACGATCTGGAAATCGTGCTCCATGGCGAAGTCGATCACGTCGACGCTGGTCGGAGTGGCGGTTCACGCTGGGCACATTCGAAGCCTTGAGGATCCAGTATCGATGTACGTTGATGCTGGACCGCTATACGAGAAGGTGAGCGTGCGCCAGCTTCTGCGCATGAGCTCGGGCGTCCGATGGAGAGAGGATTACGGAGATCCGACGTCAGAGCGCAGGCGCTTGATGGATCTCCAGAAGCAATGGTCGCCCGACGGCTTTCTGAAGCATATGCGCGACATGGTTCCGGAGACACCTCCGGGGCAATCATGGAAGTACAATACGGGAGATTCATATCTCGTTGGCGCGCTTATCGAGAGTGCAACGGGCCGTCGCGTCTGGGAACTGCTCGCGGAACTTTGGGGAGAGCTCGGGGCCGAGAACGACGGCTATTGGTGGACTTTCAGCCCTGATGGCATGACGATTGCTGGCAGCGGCTACCACGCCTCTCTGCGCGACTATGCCCGATTTGCCGAGTTCGTCCGGGGCGGAGGCAAGCTCAACGGTCGCGACCTCGTCCCACCCGGCTGGTTTGAGGAGGCGAGCTCACCTTTCAATATCGGCGACAGGGTCATCCCCTATGGCTACATGTGGTGGCTGCCATCCGGCCGTTTCGAAAACCTCGCGAACTCGTTCAACGCGCGCGGTGTCTTCGGGCAGTTCATGCACATCAATCCGAAGCATGGCATTACGGCGGTGCTTTTCAGCGCGCGATCCAAACCTGCGGCAGGCAGCAGATTCGAGATCAACGACGAGGCCTTCTTCTCGGCGCTGGCAGATCGGCTGTGACGTCGCCTGACAAACGCCGACACCCGCGTCTTTTCACGGTCGGCGTTTGTCAGG
>CAZKZT010000412.1:0-3251 GCA_964557265.1 uncultured Hyphomicrobium sp. | reverse complement strand
GGTTAGCCGCGCCATGGTCGAGCCTGCCGATAGCGCTGATGTTACCTGTTCAAGTAGCATCGGTCACGGGTGCCAGGCAGCGCCGTCATTGACATATCGCATTTTGCATGGCTCGAAGTTATTGAAAATAATACATAATACGCCGGGAACGGCGTTTAGTCCCCGCCTCTGCGCCTGTTTGCCATGCAAAAGTGAGGTGCGGCGCACAAAAATCCCCCTTGTAAATGGTGCGGCGCACATATAGATCTACTTGTGCGAGAGCGATCTCGCAGCCCTCCTTTGGGCGTTTCCTCCCTAGACTTGGGCCGTTCGAGATTCGGACGGCCCTTTTTTCTTTTGCAGCGCCGCGCGGCCGGGGCCGCCGGCGGGTCGATCCTGCTCCGGCCAGGGAAGGGTTGCACCGGCGTGGGGTGACGGGCGCCGCCGCACGGGCTATAGACCCGCGCGCACCTGTTTATTCCACTCCGAAAGCACCGTCCGCCGATGTCCGATTCTCCCGCTGTCCTCGCCTATCTCGAACGCCTCACCGCCGCGCTGGAGCGTATGGCACCTCCGGCGACCCGGCCCGTCGATTTTGCGGAGGCCGATGCCTTCGTCTGGCAGGCGACGCCGCCCGGCTTCCAGGCGGTCAAGCAGATCAATCGTCAGCCGCTCAAGCTGCTGAAGGGCATCGAGATCGCGTCGGACCAGCTGCTCGAGAACACGCGCCGTTTCGCCAAGGGCCTGCCGGCCAACAACGCCCTGCTGTGGGGCGCGCGCGGCATGGGTAAGTCGTCGCTCGTCAAGGCGGCCCACGCAACCGTGAATCAGGATCTCGTCCAGGCCGGATCGAAGATCGGGTTGAAGCTGGTCGAGATCCATCGCGAGGATATCGACTCGCTGCCGCTGTGCCTCGGCTACATGCGCACGAGCCCGCACTACTTCATCGTGTTCTGCGACGACCTCTCCTTCGATCATGACGATACGAGCTACAAGTCGCTCAAGGCCGTCCTCGAAGGCGGCATTGAAGGCCGCCCGACAAACGTGCTCTTCTATGCGACGTCGAACCGGCGCCATCTGATGCCGCGCGATATGATGGACAACGAGCGCTCGACGGCGATCAATCCGGGCGAGGCGGTCGAGGAGAAGGTGTCGCTCTCGGACCGGTTCGGTCTGTGGCTTGGCTTCCACAACAGCAGTCAGGACCAGTATTTCGACATGGTCCGCGGCTACGCAGCCTATCATGGGCTGAAGATCGCGGATGACGAGCTGATCGCGGGCGCCCGCGAATGGGCGATGACGCGAGGCAATCGCTCGGGCCGCGTCGCGTGGCAGTATATTCAGGAGCTGGCCGGGCGCCTCGGCGTCAGGCTGGAAAGCGAATAGCGGGTCGCGAAATCAATCGCGTCCCATCCGAAAAAGACGGAGAGGAAGCGATGACGAAGTCGACTGTGGCGATCATTGCGCAGGGTGCCATGGGGGCAGGCACGGCGCAGCGCCTGACGTCCAATGGCGTCGATGTGGTGACGTGGCTCGAAGGCCGCAGTGCCGCGAGCCGCGCGCGGGCCGAGAAGGCCGGGATGCGCGGCGTCGATCTTGCCGGTATCGCGGCGGCCGACATCATCCTCTCGATCGTGCCGCCGCGGGACGCGCTCGCGCTCGCCGAGCAACTCGCGCCCGTACTCAAGGCCGCGCCGAAGAAGCCACTCTACGCCGACATGAACGCGATCAGCTCGGCCAAGGTCGAGGAAGTCGCGGCGGTGATCGCCAAGACCGGCACATCGTTCTCGGACGGCGGCATTATCGGCCCCCCACCGCGTCCTGACAGCCGCGGCACGATCTTTTTCTTCGCGGGCGTCGATGCCGACCGCGTGGCGCCGCTCGCCAAGGGCGGCCTCGAAGTGAAGATGGTCAATGGTCCGATCGGCGCCGCGTCCGCACTCAAGATGTCCTATGCGGCGATCGGCAAGGGGCTTACCGCGCTCGCAACGGCTTCGATCCTGATGGCCGACAAGTACGGCGCGAAGGAAGCTCTTCTGGAAGAGCTGCAGCGGAGTCAGCCGAACGTCCTCAAGACGGTCAGTTGGTCGGTGCCGGACATGTTCGTGAAGGCGTACCGCTTCGTCGGGGAGATGGAGGAGATCGCGGATCAGAGCGGGCGCCCGTCGACGGCGGCGATCTATCGCGGAATAGCCTCCCTCTATACGGATATCGCCGCCGATCAGGATGGGCCGAAGCGCGACGTCTCGGTGCTCGGGGAGTTCTTCAAGGGCCAGAAATAGGCGCGCGATACGACCGGCAGAAGCCGGCGGAACCAAGGGAGGAAGCCATGATCGAGAAGCGTGTGCTCGGCCGCACCGGACTCGACGTGTCGGTGCTGACGTTTGGTTGTGGCGCGGTTGGTGGTTTGATGGTCAAGGCGGGCGCGGCGGAGCAGGAACGTGCCGCGGCGCTGGCGCTCGATCACGGCGTCAATTTCTTCGACACCGCACCGGGCTACGGCGATGGTGCGTCGGAGACCAACCTCGGCGTGCTGCTGAGGAAACTGAAGCCGAAAGCGATCGTTGGGACCAAGGTCCGTATTCCATCAGCCGATCGCGGACGGATCGCGGCGCGCGTCAACGCCGCGATCGACGAGAGCCTCGAGCGTCTCGGCCGCGATCACGTCGATCTCTATCAGCTCCACAATCCATTGGCGCCGGATGGACGAGGCGAAACGCTATCCGCCGAGCTGATCATCGGTGAGGTCATCCCGGCCTTCGAGAAACTGCGCGAAGCGGGCAAGATCCGCTTCAAGGGTTTCACGGCGCTCGGTGACATGGACGAGATCGATCACGTGATCGGGGCCGGCGTGTTCGACACGGCGCAGATTTGCTTCAACGCGCTCAATCCGTCGCCGATCGCTGCCGTTTCCGCCGACTATCCTGGCCAGGACTATCGCCGCCTGATGGTGCGCGCGCAGGACGCGGGGATCGGCAGCATCTGCATTCGCGCGCTCGCAGGTGGCGCGCTCAGCGGTGAGACGGCACGTCATCCGCACGGGTGGGCCGTGGTCCCGCCGATCGGCTCGGGTGCCGATTACGGAACCGATGTCGCGCGTGCACGCCGGTTCCGGCCTCTCGTCGATGAAGGCCATGCTGCCGACCTCGTCGAACTCGCCACACGCTATGTGATCTCCGCGCCATCGCTGGCGACGACCCAGGTCGGTGTCGCCACGTACGAACAGGTGGCCGGCGCGATCGCCGCGATAGAGAAAGGCCCGCTGAGCCCGG
>CAZKZT010000411.1:0-3270 GCA_964557265.1 uncultured Hyphomicrobium sp. | reverse complement strand
CCGACGAGGTTGAGCGGCGGCACCGGCGGGCCACCCTTCTGGCCGATGGCGCCGCGCGCAGGCCACGACATCAATTACATTGCGCTTTCGGGCGCGCTCCACGCGATAGGCCAGAAGGGTGGCCCGCCGGTGCCGCCGCTCAACCTCGTCGGCGACTTCGGCGGCGGCGGGATGCTGCTCGCGTTCGGCGTGCTGTGCGGGATCCTCGAGGCGCGCGGGTCCGGCAAGGGCCAGGTGGTGGACGCGGCGATGGTCGATGGCGCCTCGCTGCTGATGGCGGGCATCTACGGTCTCCTAGGCGGCGGGGCATGGAAGGATGAGCGCGGTGTGAACATCCTCGACACGGGCGCCCCGTGGTACGGCGTCTACGAGACGAAGGATGGCAAATGGGTGTCCATCGGCTCGATCGAGAAGCGGTTTTATGCCGATCTGCTGGAGCGACTTGGCATCGCGGGTGAGGATCTGCCGAAACAGTACGACCGCGCCCGGTGGCCCGAGCTCGCGCAGCGCTATGCGGAAGTCTTCAAGACCCGCACACGTGACGAATGGTGTGCGGTGTTCGCCGACAGCGACGCCTGCTTTGCGCCCGTGCTCGGCATGACGGAAGTAGGCGATCACCCCCATAACGCCGCGCGCGCAACCTTCGTCGAGGTGGACGGCGTCGTGCAGCCGGCCCCGGGCCCGCGCTTCAGCCGCACCCCGCCCGCGATCGCCGGTGCGCCCAAGGCGGGTGGCACCGATAGCGAAGCAGTATTAAAAGCAGCGGGCTACTCAGCCAGCGAGATTGCTGCTTTTATCGAGGCCGGTGTGGTGCGCAAGGCATCCTGAACAAGAACGACAATCGGGAAACGCTGATCATGGATTTCTCCCTGACCGAGGAGCAGCAAGGCATTCGCGACGCGATCCTCAGGATTTGCGCGCGCCTCGGCGACGACTACTGGCTCGAGAAGGACCGCCACGGCGGGTTTCCGGTCGAGCTGCATGAGGCGCTGGCTGCGGACGGCTGGCTCGGCATCGCGATGCCGACGGCATTTGGCGGCTCGGGTCTCGGCATCACCGAGGCGGCCGTGATGCTGCGGGCGATCGCGGAGTCGGGCGCGGGCATGCAGGGTGCTTCAGCCATCCACATCAACATCTTCGGCCTCAATCCCGTAGTTGTGTTCGGCACCGACGAGCAGAAGCAGCGGATGCTGCCGCCGCTGATCGCGGGCAAGGAGAAGACGTGCTTCGCGGTCACCGAGCCGAACGTCGGCCTCGACACGACGCGCCTCAAGACGCGCGCGATCCGCGACGGCAACTCGGGCTACAAGGTCCACGGCTCCAAGACCTGGATCTCGACCGCGCAGGTGGCGGAGAAAATGCTGCTGCTGGCGCGCACGACGCCGCTCGAGGAGGTCAAGAAGCCGACCGAGGGGCTATCGCTGTTCTATACGACGATCGACCGCAAGACCGTCGAGATCCGCGAAATCGAGAAGATGGGCCGCAAAGCGGTCGACTCCAATCAGGTCTTCTTCGACGGCTTCCACATTCCGATCGAGGATCGGATCGGAGAGGAAGGCAAGGGCTTCCAGTACATCCTGCATGGCATGAACCCGGAGCGCATTCTCATCGCGGCGGAAGCCGTCGGCCTCGGACACGCGGCGATCGCGCGGGCGACGCAGTACGCCAAGGACCGTGTCGTGTTCGGCCGTCCGATCGGGCAGAACCAGTCGATCCAGCATCCGCTGGCTAAATGCTGGATGAACCTGGAGGCCGCCGATCTCATGGTGATGAAGGCGGCGACGCTCTACGACCAGGGCAAGCCGTGTGGCATCGAAGCCAACGCCGCCAAATACCTCGCCGGTGAAGCGGGCTTCGAAGCCTGCGAAACCGCGATCATGTGCCATGGCGGGATGGGCTACGCAAAGGAGTTCCACGTCGAGCGCTTCCTGCGCGAAATTCTGATCGCGCGCATCGCCCCCGTCTCCCGCGAGCTGATCATGTCTCACGTGGCCGAGCGGCAGCTGGGATTGCCGAAGAGCTATTAGTGACGCCGGACGCGTACGCCTCCGGCTAATGGCGCCGGCGCGACCAATTACCCGGTCGCGCCCGCCAAGGCGCTCTTCGAGCGCTACCGATTAAGGTGTCGGCGGCAGAAAAAGCTAATTCTCGTCGTGATTCGTGATGGCCACCCGATCCGGATCATCCTGGGCGCGGCGCTCGAAGCTCAAGAAGTCGTAGTAGCCGCAGCGCCCGGCACCCGGATAAGAACGGCATACGCCGGGGCGGCCCTTGTAGATCGTACAGCGGCGCTCAGTGGTATCGAAGAAGCGGCAGATTTTACCGAAGTACTGGTCCTTCTTGCGCCGCAGAAGGTATTTGTGCCCGTGCGCGCTCTTGGTGAAGCGCTTCTGTGCTGTCTCGAAGCTGACCTCGTGAAACTTCGCGAGCCGCTCCACATCGCGCTTCGTGATCGCAATCACCGGATAGGAGCAGCAGAAGCCGGGGCACTTGAGGCAGTTGTACACGTCGGGTCAGTCCTCGCATCCACTGAGCGGGGGCTGAATACCAACAGATGAGCGCGTGCAGCAAGCTCATATCTCATACAACCAATCAATGGCCGGTGGATCACCGCCTGCGCACCGATGCGCGGTTGGCTCTGTCGTCACGGAAGAACGCCAATTGACGCTGCCCGCGTCAGCCGCTACCTGACTGCCGCGCTTGCCGCAGCTCGAGCTCGCGTAACCGCGCATCTCCAACACCATGGCCGCGACGACGGGGGCCGCCTATGAACATCGATGTGCCGGTGGTGATCACGCGCACCACGGAGCCCGCAGACCTTCCCGCGATCGTCGCGCTGCAATCGCGCGCATTCAGTCCTGGGCGCTTTGCGCGTACCGCCTATCGGGTGCGCGAGGGCGCGCCGGAGCTTTCGCCCTTCTGCCGCGTGGCCTACAAGGGCGAGCGGCTGATCGCCGCGCTGCGTTTAACCGAGATCAATGTCGGCGGCCGTCCGGGCGCTCTCTTTCTCGGCCCGCTGGCGGTCGACCCCGACGAGGCGGGGCGCGGCTATGCTCGGCGGCTCGTGTCGGAGGCCCTCGATGTGGCGCGGGGCTCGGGCGTTGAAGTCGTCATTCTTGTTGGCGACATAGGCTATTATGGCCGTCTGGGGTTTGCGCCGGTGCCGATGGGGCAAATGAGATTGCCGGGGCCGGTTGATCTTGCGCGCCTCCTGGTGGCCGAGCTTGCGCCCGGTGCGCTGGCAATGTTCCGTGGGCAGGTTGCCGCACG
>CAZKZT010000410.1:0-3281 GCA_964557265.1 uncultured Hyphomicrobium sp. | reverse complement strand
GCCGTCGCGGATCACCTTGCCGCCGCCGAATTTCACTTCCTCGCCGTAGATCGTGAAGTCCTTCTCCACCTCGACGATCAGCTCGGTGTCGGCGAGCCGCACCTTGTCACCGACGGTCGGCCCGAACATATCGGCGTAGGCAGCGCGGGAGATCCTCTGCGGCATAGCGCGGCGGTTCCTATGGTTGGATTTCGTTGAGGCGCGTGGCGTGGCTCGCCGCGATGTTCCAGCTCTGGCCTTCGCGGACATACACGGCGGTCCAGCGGAAGGCGTAGGTCTTGCTGTCGGCTCGAGATTTGATCGGCGAGATGCCGGTCGCGATGCCGACCCAATCATTCGGAATGCGGATTTCGAGATCACGGACGGGTGCGTTCTCGATCACAGGATGCCCGTCGATGATCGATTTGATCCGCGCATCCTTGCCGTCGGTCTTGCCTGAGCCATGCGTGTGGACGTAGGTCGGCGCATACATGCGGCCCAATCGTTTGAGATCCTTGGCGGCAATCGCCGACGCGAGTTCCTTGCGGAACGCGGCGACTTCCTCGGCGATCAGTTTGCGCGCGGCTTCGCTCACGATCGCAGGAGGATGGGCTGCGGCGGAAAGGGCGAGCGCGGCGAGCGCTGCCCCGCCGGCAACCAACGCAATGCCTGTCCCGCCGCGAGCCATGACGCTATACCTTTCCCATGATCTCCTGACGGAAGCCGTAGACGGTGCGCGCGCCGCTGATCTCGACGAGCTGGACATCACGCGTTTGCCCAGGCTCGAAGCGCACGGCGGTGCCGGCGGCAATGTCGAGCCGGTAGCCGCGCGCCTTGTCGCGATCGAACTTCAGAGCCGGGTTGGTCTCGTAGAAATGATAGTGGCTGCCGACCTGGATCGGGCGGTCACCCGTGTTGGCGACCGTGACCGTCAACGATGCGCGGCCCGCGTTCAACTCGATATCGCCATCGGCCGGAAATACTTCGCCTGGAATCATGCGCGCCTCCTCACTTGACCAGAAGGAAGACGCCGAGCACCGCCATCGCGCCACCGACCGCGCGAACAGGAACGAGCCCGGCGCCGCGTTCCATCACGCGCGCGATGCCGATGCCGACGAGATGCAGTATTGCGGTCGCGACGACGAAGCCAGCGGCGTAGGCGAGCCAGCCTGTTGCGGGGGCTTCGGCGCCGTGCGCGTAACCGTGGAAGATCGCGAACGCGGCGACGATCGCGGCGCCGAGCCCGACGGGCACCTTGACAGTCGCAGCAACCAGCACGCCGAGTCCCACCACCGACAGCGCGATCGCGGGTTCGACCATCGGCAGCGCGACGCCGGCGCGGCCGAGGATGCCGCCGACAATCATCGTGGCGACGAACGCGACCGGCCACACCCATACGCGCTTGCCGCCCGCAACAGCGGCCCACAGGCCGACAGCGATCATCGCCGCGAGATGATCGAGGCCGCCGAGCGGGTGTTCGAAACCGCTAAGAAAGGAGAAGTGATCGCCGGCACCAACGTGCGCGAACGCGGGCGTTGCCGCGAGTCCAACCAATGTGGTGAGCAGGGCGATGGTCGGTCGAAGGGCATAGGGTCGCATCAGAAGGCTCCGGCTGCATTTTGAGATCGGCGCTGTGATCAGCGGATCGGATTGTGAACGGTGACGAGCTTGGTGCCGTCGGGAAAGGTCGCTTCGACCTGCACGTCATGGATCATCTCCGCGACGCCGTCCATGACCTGCGCGCGCGTGATGATTGTGGCCCCATCCCGCATCAGCTCGCCGACCGTGCGGCCGTCGCGCGCGCCCTCGACGACGAAGTCGGTGATGAGCGCCACCGCTTCGGGATGATTGAGCTTCACGCCGCGTTCGAGGCGGCGGCGGGCGACGATGGCCGCCATCGAGATCAGGAGCTTGTCCTTCTCGCGCGACGTGAGGTTCATGCGCTTGCTTCCCCTTGGATAATATTGGTCAGCCGGCCCAGGCGCGCGGTACGCTGCCGTCCATCGCGACCTCGACGGCTCGCCGCGCGACATCATGCACCGCATCGAGGCCGGATGCGAGCGCCCTGATGACGAGAAGGCCGTTCCAGGCACTGACGCCATGGTCGGCGCCGCAAGCGGAGAGAGCCTCGCGAACAGGATCGCGCATGTCCTCCGCATCGGGTGCTGCAATGACGATCAGCGCCATTGCGCGCGCAGCACCTGCGACCGTTGCACGGTCCAGAAGTGATGCGAGATTGCCGTCGAGTCGTGTTGTTTCGGCGAACGCGAGGCGGCCGTCGCGGCGCAGGCGCCAGCGGTCATGGACGGCACCGTCCCCCATGATTTCGCCGCTGGCGATGCGGCCGAAGACGAACGTCTCGGCGAGGATCAGGCGCGCGTCCGCGGCGAGATCGACCTCGAAACGGCGATCGAGGCGGGCGCCGGAGAACAGGATCGTCGGTTGTGGCAGCCAGGCGAGTGTCGCGCCTGCCTCGGCGGTGAGGCGAACGTCGATGGTCGTTGCGGGGCCGAGGCTGCGATAGATGCGCTCGGCGGTCGCGGTGGAGACGGTCAGGCGTGCGTCCACATCGGCGGATGCCGAGAGCTTGACGCTGTCGCCGCCGGCAACGCCGCCGCCCGAGTTGACAATGACAGCTTCGAGCGTGCGGCCATGCTGGTGCGGGAACTTGGCGCGGTATCCGCCGCGCTCGGTCAATGAGGCCAGGCGTGTGCGCCGGTCGCGCGCGCTGCACGCGATCGAGACTTCGACGTCGGCGCGGACGCCCGCCAATGCGTGCGCGAGCGCCGCGTTGCTCGCTCTGGTGTCAGACTGAAAGTCGACGGCGGACATCCGATTCAACCATCTCAGCGCGTGTGCCGGAAAGCACGACCTGACCGCGATCCATCACCGCATAGCGATCCGCGAGGTCGCGGGCGAATTCGAAGTACTGCTCGACCAGAACGATCGCCATTTCCCCTTTCTTGCGAAGATAGTCGATGGCGCGGCCGATGTCCTTGATGATCGACGGCTGGATGCCCTCCGTAGGCTCGTCGAGCACGAGAAGGCTCGGCTTCATGACCAGCGCGCGGCCGATTGCGAGCTGCTGCTGCTGGCCGCCGGAGAGATCGCCGCCGCGCCGCTTCAACATCGACTTGAGCACCGGGAACAGCGTGAAAATCTCGTCGTCGATCTCGCGCGCGCCTTTCTTCAGCGGGGCGAGGCCGGTCTGAAGGTTTTCCGCGACGGTGAGCAATGGGAAGATCTCGCGCCCTTGCGGAACGATCGCGACACCGCGGCGCGCGCGCTCGTAGGGCGGCAGG
>CAZKZT010000409.1:0-3287 GCA_964557265.1 uncultured Hyphomicrobium sp. | reverse complement strand
GGTCGTCAGCAGCGGTGTCACCGGCTTGGCCATCGGCGCCCTTCTCCCTCTCCCGCCAAAACGGGAGAGAGAAATACTCTCTCGCCGCCGGCCTCGTCGCTCAATGACTGTGCGGTTTCGACTTCTCGAATGCCGCCTTCTGCTCGGGCGTCGCTTCCTTCTGATGCTTCGCCTGCCAGTCCTTGTAGGGCATCCCGTAGACGATCTCGCGCGCGGCGTCCTTGCTGATCTCGTGGCCCGACGCGCTCGCCGCCTCCTGATACCAGTTCGAGAGGCAGTTACGGCAGAAGCCTGCCAGATTCATGAGATCGATGTTCTGCACATCGCTTCGCGTACGCAAGTGCTCGACGAGGCGGCGGAATGCGGCCGCCTCAAGCTCGGTCGTGGTCTTCTTGTCCAACGTCGACATGGCGCGCTTCTCCTTCGCTACAGCCGATCGAGGTGCAGATCGGGTCTACCCTTCAGCGCATGTACGAGCGCGACGATCCGGTCGGCCCATTGTTGCTGGCCGCCTGCATCGCGGATCAGGTCCTGGCGGATCTCGATCAGCGCATGCGCAAGACCACGCCCCGTGCCGTGCTGCCACATGCAGTCGCCTTCGAGGCTGCCCTTGTAGGGTTCATTGTCGCCGACAATGAGGCTGCCGTCGGCGTTGAAATGGTCGAGCATCGGCTGCGCGAGGCGGGCATCGCGGTCCCAGAGAATACCGACGTGCCAGGGGCGTGGCACGCCCTTCCAGCTCTCGGTGAAGCTGTGCATCGAGATGATCGCGGGCGGCACGCCGGTCGCGACGCAGCGGTCGAGCACGTCGTCGATCGCCGCGTGGTAGGGGCGATAGTAGCGCGCGATGCGGCGCTCGCGCTCGGCCGCATCGAGGTGACGATTCCCCGGGATCACGGCGCCGTCCGAGAGCCGCATGATCAGCGTCGGATCGTCGGCACCGCGGTTGGGATCGATGAGCAGGCGCGAGAACCGCGTCAACACCGCCGGCACGCCGAGGGCCACCGCCGTCGCACGCGTCACCGCCGCGGCACCGATGTCGTAGGCGATATGGCGCTCGAGCTGGGCTGCCGGCAATCCGAGCGTACCGTAGCCGGGCGGAAAGGCGTTCCCCGCATGATCGCAGAGCAGGATCAGCCCGCCATCCGCGCGCCCGGGTACAACCGCGAAGCTCTCGGCTTCGACGGGGGCGATCATCGGCGCAGGGTGGGCCGGTTGTTGTGCAGCGTCGCTCATGGCGCGGACCTTACCGCCAACCGCTACCGATGGCCAATCGCCTGCTGAATGGGGGCTCCGCTTCAGGTGCAGCCCGAGAACCCGTCCGCCGACATCTTGGCCTCATACGGGTCTGTGACGTTGGCGCCGAGCGTCAAGCCGGGCTTCACGTCATCCCAGTTCGACGGCTTGATGATGACGAACCAGCCCTTTTCGTAGGGATCCGTGTTGGCGATCGCCGGATTGGCGACGAGATCATCATTGACGGCCACCACCTCGCCCGCGGCCGCCGACTTCGCCGGGCCGACCCACTTACCGCTCTCCACGGTGGCGCAGCTCTTGCCTGCATCGACCTTGCGCCCGGCCTTCTTCGGCGTGAAGGCAACGAGCTGACCGGCCATGGCGGTCGCGACCGTGGTCATGCCTACTTTGACGGTGCCGTCGCCCTGCTCCTGGAACCAGATGTGGTTGTCCACGTCGTAGAGCAGATGGTCCGGAAGATTGCAGCCTTTGACGACAGGCATCTCTCAGTCTCCGATTCCGCGCATTCAAGAACGCGCCTCAAGCTCAATGCCCTGCCGCCCGCAGAGGCTTTGCAGAGCAGCAGAATTCACCGAGCCCCGACACAGCAATTTTGCCGCCGATAAACAGGACGAGATGACGCGCGACCATCCCTGCGAGCGTGATGCGGTGGCCGGTGTCGGGATGGTCCGGTTCGCGCGTGATCAGGTTGTAGTGGTAGGCGAGCTCGCGGCACGTCTCGCGACAGGCGTTGAACGACGGCTCGCCGCGCGCACCCTGCCGATGAAGCGCCAGCAGCCGGAAGCCCTCCTTGCGGTCGCGCGTCGGCACCTCGCCGCGTGCGCAGACCCAGGCTTCCAGCACGGTCTCGCCGATCGCAAGCAGCTCTGCCGCCGACTCTTGCGGCGCACACGCAGGCTCGACGACGATCGCGTCGATACGATCCTCGATCTCCGCAAATGAGAGGCTTGCGACGTCAACGGTCATTGCGCCCTCCGCGCCACCATCCGCACTACGGACGCCCTGCCCTGATGCCGGCTGCCCTCATCGAGCGCGACATCGACCTCCTCGAGCAGATCGAACGTCGCGCCGGCGAGATCGTCGCGCAGCATGGCGGCCGTGTAAAGCATCTCTGGCGGCGGCCCGCCGCGGCTTCCAGCAGCGCGTCTCTCGACATGCTTCGGCGTAAACGCCTCGAGAACCATGATGCCACCGGGCTTGAGCGCCGTCAGCATGCGGCGATGCATCCGTGGCCGCACGTTCGGCTCGAAATGCACGAAGATGGAAGCAACGCCGTCGAACGCAGCGGTCGGCCACCGCCATTCATCCAGATTGCTGTGCTCGATCGAAGGCTCCACACCACGGGACGCCGCCAGCGCCCGCGCCTTGCCGACACCGATCCCGGATGCCTCGACAGTCGTCACATCGAAACCCTGTCCGGACAGCCAGACACCGTTGCGCCCTTCGCCATCACCGGGCACGAGCAAACGGCCGCCCGGCGCAAATATCTTCGACTGGGAAACCAGGAAGGCATTCGGCTCGGTGCCGAAGATGTACTCGGGCACGCCGTAGCTGCGGTCCCACTTGGGGCCGGTCACAAGATCCGGCAGTTGGCGTTCATCTGGCATCAGGTCAGACGCTTCTCGATGATCATGTCCATCGAGTCCGAGATGTTGGTATGGATGCCGAGCGTACGCGGTCCGATGCCGAGCGCCAAGCCGAGAAGCTGCGTGAAATAGAGTACCTTGACCGTGGTCTTCTTCCCGAAGCGCTTCTCGGCCCGCACCTGGTGCATTTCGAGACCGGTATGGCAGGTCGGGCATTCGGTCGCGATCACTTCGGCGCCCGACGCCTCCGCGGCCTGCAGAATGTTGAGCACGAGCTTGGTCGACGTATCGCTGTCGGACAGCGTATGCGCGCCGCCGCAGCACGCCGTCTTCAGCGGGAAGCTCACGTTTTGCGCGCCCGCCGCCGCGAGCAGATCATCCATGAAATGAGGCTGGCTCGTCGATTCCGACCCCGGCCCCTTGTCCTTCTCGGGGAAGATGTGG
>CAZKZT010000408.1:0-3294 GCA_964557265.1 uncultured Hyphomicrobium sp. | reverse complement strand
TGTTCTTCGTCTCGGTCGGGATGCTGTTCGATCCGACCATCATTCTGCGTGATTTCTGGCCGGTGATTGCGACCGTCGGGATCATCCTGATCGGCAAGTCGCTTGCGGCGCTCGCAATCGTTCGGGCCTTCGGACATAGCCTCGGCACCGCGCTGACGATTTCGGCGAGCCTCGCCCAGATCGGCGAGTTTTCTTTCATCCTCGCGGGGCTCGGTGTCGCGCTCGGCGTGCTGCTGCCGGAGGCACGTGATCTGATCCTCGCGGGCGCGCTGATCTCCATCCTCGCCAACCCGATGATCTTTCTCCTGCTCGATCGCTTCAAGCCGCGGATCGATGCCTTCGACGGCGCGGCCGCGAGCAGCAATCCGAGCGATGTGGCGCGCGTGGAAATCGAACCGACGAAGCTCGAGGATCATGCCGTGGTGATCGGTTATGGCCGCGTCGGCCATCGGATCGGCAACGCACTGCGCGACGATGGCGTCGAACTGTTCGTCATCGACGAGAGCGAGGATGTCGCGAAGATGCTCAGGGAAGGCGGCGTCGAGGCGATCGGCGCCAATGCCGTCACGAACCTCGCAGCCGCCAGTCTGACCAAGGCGCGCTGTCTGCTGGTCGCGATTCACGAGAACTTCGAGGCCGGCCAGATCGTCGAGCAGGCGCGCGCCCTCAATCCCGATCTCGTCATTCTGGCGCGTGGCCACTCGGAGGCCGAGCAGGAGCACCTGCTGAGCTGCGGGGCAACCTCGGTGGTGGTCGGCGCGCAGGAGATCGCCACCGCCATGCTGAGGTCCTACTACACGGCCATCCCGCGCGACGGAGCCGTGTAGACCAGGAGCCCGGAAATCGGCGCAGGCCCTCCGCGCCGTGGCATCAAGGGCGCGTCTGCCCTGTGCCGCGCACGCGGTACTTGAAGGTCGTGAGTTGTTCGACGCCGACAGGGCCGCGCGCGTGGAGACGCCCGGTCGCAATCCCGATCTCGGCGCCGAAGCCGAACTCGCCTCCGTCGGCGAACTGCGTCGAGGCGTTGTGCAGGACGATGGCGCTGTCGACGCGCGAGAGGAAACGCTCGGCGGTGCCGTTGCACTCGGTGATGATGCTGTCGGTGTGCTGCGAGCCGTAGCGGGCGATGTGGGCGATCGCCTCGTCGAGACCGTCGACGGTCTTCACCGCGATGATGGCGTCGAGGAATTCCCGGCCATAGTCGTCGGGCGCTGCGGATTTGACACGCGGATCGACGGCCGCGGTCGCCGCATCGCCGCGGACTTCGCAACCAGCGTCGAGCAGCGCCTTGACCAGCGGCGTCAGGTAGTCTTCGTGTGCGTTGCGGTCGACCAGCAGGCATTCCGTCGCGCCACACACACCGGTGCGCCGCAGCTTGCCGTTGAGTACCAGTGGGATCGCGATGTCGAGATCGGCGCCGCGATCGACGAAGGTGTGGCAGATGCCTTCGAGATGGGCAAACACCGGCACGCGCGCTTCCTGCTGGACGCGGCCGACGAGGCCCTTGCCGCCGCGCGGCACGATGACGTCGATGGCGCCGCCGAGGCCCTTGAGCATTTCCCCGACTGCGGCGCGGTCCGTGATCGGCACCAGCGTGATCGCGGCTTCCGGCAGTCCGGCCTGGCGCAACCCCGCGACGATGCAGTCGTGGATCGCCATCGCTGAGCGCTGGGCATCGGAACCGGTCCGCAGGATCGCAGCGTTGCCGGACTTGAGACACAGCCCGCCCGCGTCAGCCGTCACGTTGGGGCGGCTCTCGTAGATGATCCCGATCACGCCGATCGGCACGCGCACGCGCTGGAACTGGAGACCGTTCGGGCGTTCCCATTCAGCGATCGTGGCACCAACGGGATCGGTGAGTGCCGCGATGTCCTCGAGCCCCTGGGCGATGCCTTCGATGCGCGCGGGTGTCAGCGTGAGGCGATCGATGAACGACGGCGCCTGCCCCGCGGCTTTTACGGCCTCGACGTCGAGTGCATTGGCGTCGAGGATGGTATTCTGCGCGCGCCGGAGTGCGGCGGCCATCGCCTTGAGGGCCGTATTCTTCTGATCGGTCGGCGCCAGAGCGAGTTCAGTCGCCGCCGCGCGTGCACGGGCGCCGATGTCGAGCATCAGCTTCTGGATATCGTTCTGGTCGATGCGTTCGGGACGGTTCATGTCCGCTCCGTTTTGCTGGAGGCCGAGTTCAGCGCCATGTCGTCGCGATGGATCAACTCGGCGCGGCCGTCGTGGCCGAGGATCGCAGCGATCTCACCGGACCGCTTGCCCATGATAGCGGTGGCTTCGTCGTTCGGATAGGCGACGAGCCCGCGTCCGAGATCGCGGCCGTCGAGCGCGCGGATGGTCACGGCGTCACCGCGCTCGAATGTGCCCGAGACGCGGACGACGCCCGCCGGCAGCAGGCTTTTGCCCTGACCCAGCGCCTTCTCGGCCCCCGCGTCGACGACGACCACGCCGCGCGGCTCGAGGTTGCCGCCGATCCAGCGCTTGCGTGCCGCCACCGGATCGGACGGCGCCAGGAACCAGGTGCACGGTGCGCCTTCGGACAGGCGGCGCAGCGGATGCAGCGCCGCGCCCTCCGTGATGACCATATCGGTGCCAGCGCCCATGGCGATGCGCGCCGCTTCGAGCTTCGTCACCATGCCGCCTTTGGACAGCTCGGTGCCGGCGTCGCCAGCCATGGCGAGGATCTCCGGCGTGATCTCATGCACGACATCGAGGCGCTTCGCCGCCGGGTCTTTCGCGGGTGGCGCTGTGTAGAGCCCGTCGATGTCGGAGAGGAGCACGAGGCAATCCGCGCTCATCATCGTTGCGACGCGGGCCGAAAGGCGATCATTGTCGCCGTAACGAATTTCAGCGGTCGCGACGGTGTCGTTCTCATTGACGACCGGGACGGCACCGCAGGAAATCAGCATGTCGATCGTGCGGCGCGCGTTGAGGTAGCGCCGACGTTCCTCAGTGTCGCCGAGCGTCAGCAGGACTTGCGCCGTGGTCAGCCCGCGCGCCTGGAACACGTCCTGGTAGGCGCTGGAGAGGCTGATCTGGCCGACAGCCGCCGAAGCCTGGGACTGCTCGAGGGGCAGGGCGCCTTTCGGCAGCTTGAGAACATGGCGGCCGAGCGCGATCGCCCCGGAAGAGACGAGGATGACCTCGCGGCCCTGGTCGGTCAGCGCCTTGACGTCGTCGGCGATGGAATTGAGCCAGGTCGAGCGCAGGCGGCCGGTCTTGCGGTCGACCAGCAGGGCCGAGCCGATCTTGACCACGATCCGCCGGGCGTCGGCCCACTCGGGCCGG
>CAZKZT010000407.1:1403-3297 GCA_964557265.1 uncultured Hyphomicrobium sp. | reverse complement strand
TGGGCGCGGATCGATCGGCACCATGTTCGCGAGGCCGGTCATCGCTTCGAACGCGGCGCCGGCTGCGAGTAGCGCCGCTTCGCCACGCGGCTTGCCGATGAGCTGTAATCCGACCGGCCGCCCGTACTGGTCGAAGCCGCACGGGACAGCGAGCGAGGGCACGCCCATCAGCGTTGGGATCGCCGTGATCAATGAGCCGCCGAGGTAGTGTTCGACGACCTTGCCGTCGATCTTCTCGGGCATCCGTCGCGTGACGTCGAACGCGGGCGTCGAGGAGCCGGGCGTGATGAGCAGATCGTACGTGTCGAAGAACGCGGCAACGCGCCGGTAGAAGGCGGCGCGCTCACGCTCGGCCCAGGCGATGCGGGATGGCGTCGCATCGAGGCCGAGCTTGGTGTTCCAGATGATGTCGGGTTTGAACATCTCGGGGTGTTCCGCGATCTGCAATTCGCGATCGACGACGTAGGACTGCGCACGCAGCGCCATGAAGGCCTCGCCGATCTGGCCGACGTCGGGTGTCGCTTCTTCGACGATGGCGCCAAGCTCGGCGAACCGCTGTGCGGCCTTTTCGCAGATCTCGCGCGACTCCGTATCCATCGGCGCGGCGCCGCCGAAGTTGGCAGACCACGCGACGCGGCGCGGGCGCGCACCGGCCGCGACCGCCGCGCTGAACGATTGCGCGGGAGCGTCGAACGTCATCGGATCGCGCGGGCAGAAACCGGCCATCGCGTCGAGGAACAGTGCCACGTCCGGCACGTTGCGCGCCATCGGGCCTTGCACGGAGAGCGGCGCATAGAGGTTGTTCGAGGTGCCGCGCGTGACGCGGCCCGGCGACGGGCGCAAACCGACGACGCTGCAGTAGGTCGCGGGCCGCCGCAGGCTGCCTGCGTGATCGCTGCCATGGGCGAGCCAGACCTCGCCGGCCGCCAGCGCGGCCGCGCCGCCGCCGGTGGATCCGCCGCAGGTGAGAGATGTGTTCCACGGATTGGTCGTACGGCCGAACACTTCGTTGAACGTCGAGCCGCCAGAGCCGAACTCGGGTGTATTCGATTTTGCGATGACGATGCCGCCTTTGCGCTCGATGCGCTCGACGACCGGGTGCGACGCGGCCGGCACGTGATCCTTGTAGATCGGGGAGCCGTAGGTGGTGCGCACGCCCGCGACGTCGGTCAGATCCTTGATCGCAACCGGCAGACCGCCGAGCCAACCCGCTTCGCTCTCCGCTTCGCGCCTTTCGCCGCGCATCAACGCGCGGGCGTGGTCGCGCGCGCGGTCGAGGCACAGGGTCGGCAGTGCGTTGACCGCGCCTTCACAGGTCTCGATGCGCTTTGCGGCAGCGTCGATCAGGTCGAGCGGTGAAATGTCACGCGCGGCCAGCCGGCGGACCGCTTCGGTTGCGGTCATCTTGATGAGGTCATCGGACATGTACGTGTGGTCTCCGTGAAACTCCGGGCCGCGTGCCGGATGATCCGTTGGCCGCGGCTTCCCGTGCTGGAGACAGTGTGTCGGAGGAGGGCGTGCTTGGAAACCGGAAGCGGGCGCATTGGCCGCGATAGCTCGCCTGCAATTTTCGCCGGTCGGAAGGAACGGCAACTCGAGATCGAGAAAGGCTCAAAAAGCATTCGACCGGTACCGCGATCGAGACGGTACCGGCCGAAGGGGCATTGAATCGGCGAGCGACGACGGGAAATCGCTCTTAGGCGCTCTTCTTCTTCGCGGCAGGCTTGCGGACGGCCTTGCGAACGGTCTTCGCGGCAGTGCGGGTCTTGGAAGCAACGGCCTTGCGGCGGGCCGGGCCGGCGCGCTTCGCGGCGGGCTTCGTGGTCCGCTTGGCGGCAACCTTCACCTTCTTGGCAACCGCGCGCTTGGCGGGGGCCTTCTTGACAGCCTTCTT
>CAZKZT010000407.1:0-1303 GCA_964557265.1 uncultured Hyphomicrobium sp. | reverse complement strand
GCCTTCTTCACGACCTTTTTCGCAGTGGCTTTCTTCGTCGTCGCCTTCTTCACAACCTTAGCCATGTTGATTTCTCCTATTGGTTCCCGGTAGCAAGTCGCTCGTCCGATTGGACGAATCGTGTCCACTTGCAATTGTGAATTTGGCGATTCGCTGGTTAATAAGAAGTTAATGTATTCTTTCTGGTCATTCCGAATGGGCTGAAATGATTAGTTTCTCGATGCATTTTATCGGGTGGCTGCATTCAAGTAATTCAATAAATACGGGAACAATTGCGCGTGCTGCGATGCAACTGGACCGCCTCGCAAATTTCGCGCAAGGATAAGTCGCAATGGCGCGTCTGGAAGAGCTGTCGAGGCACAAGAATGGTCGAAATCGATGAAGTTGCGCGAATCATGCGCGAAGTTGCGGCGGTCGAAATCCTGCCGCGCTGGCGCAATCTCGGCAGTGAAGATGTCGTCGAGAAGACCAGCCCTGGCGACATTGTCACCGTCGCCGATCGCGCAGCCGAGGAACATCTGTCACGACGCCTGGCCGATCTGCTGCCGGGATCGCACGTGGTCGGCGAAGAGGCCATCCATGCCGATCCGGCGATTGCGCGGCACTTCGCCAGTGGCGCGCCGGTATGGGTTATCGATCCGATCGATGGAACCAGTGCTTTTGCAAGCGGGGAGCCCGGATTCGCTGTGATGGTTGCGCTCGTCAGGGGCGAAGAACTCATCGGTGGCTGGATCCTTGCTCCGGTCAGCGGGGAGATCCACATGGTCGAGCGGGGCGCCGGCGTGTGGCGCGAGCGCGATGGCAACCGCGTGCAGCTGAAGGCGCATGCGTTCCCCGGGAGGCAAGGTGATCTCATCGGCATTCTCGGCCGGCGCGCGATGACGGATGCGCGTCGCGCCCTCATCAGCTCGCGCGCGGGGAACTTCGGCGCGCTCCGTGACGTGTCGTGCGCTGGCTTCGACTATCCGCGTCTGCTGTCGGGTGAGGTTCATTTCGCCGTCTACAACAAATCCGAACCTTGGGACCATTTGCCGGGGTTGGCGATGGTCAAAGAGCAGGGGTTTGTTTTCTCGAAACACGATGGCGGGCGATATAAACCCGGAGATAATACCGGAGGTCTGGTGATTGCCCCGACCGATGAAGTCGCCGCTGCAATTCGAGATCAGTTACTCGCCTGAAAGGCCCAAGTTGTCGCAATTGGCGGCATGTCCGCACACGCGATGCGCGAATTTGGCCCCGCGGAGGCGTAAATAGCCATTTCCGCGGGTAATTGCGCACACAAAACCGCATGCGGGCAAATGGC
>CAZKZT010000406.1:0-3303 GCA_964557265.1 uncultured Hyphomicrobium sp. | reverse complement strand
CTTGGCGATGTACGAGTAATCGGCATGACCAGGACGGAATTTCTGCGCGATATCACCGTAGTCCTTGGATCTTTGATCGGTATTCTCGATCAGGAGCGAGATCGGCGTGCCGGTGGTGACCTGGCGGCCCGCCGCATCCGCGAATACGCCGGAGAGGATCTTGACGGCGTCGGCCTCGCGGCGCTGGGTCGTGTAGCGCGACTGGCCGGGTTTTCTGCGGTCGAGGTAGATCTGAATCTCATCAGCATCGATGGGCAGTCCAGGCGGGCAGCCATCGATCACGCAGCCAAGGGCCGGCCCGTGGCTCTCGCCCCAGGTCGTAACGCGGAAGAGATGGCCGAACGTGTTGTGAGACATAGCAGATCCGAATGTTGCGGCAGTGCAGCAACAAACTCTATATCACAGATCGATTGCCGCCGTCTTCGCCCAAGATTAACGGGCATTCATGTGTTAGATTAACAACCATTCAAGTTGACGAGCACTGAATAAGTGTGACTTTCAAGTCTCGAACGTCGTTTTTATTGTGCACGTCTTCATCATTTCTTTCAAAGCAAAGAAGAAGGTGCAAGAGTGCGCGCGGCACGGGGGCGGATGCGGGCCTATCTCTCGACCTCCGCCGGGGCCTGCCTGCTTGCATGGAAGCTGAACTGTGGAGGATTTCCTATGAAGTTTGCTAAGCTGATCATCGTCGGCGCGCTGAGCGCTTTCGCTCTCTCGGCCGCTCAGGCTGCGCCGCTGGTGAAGCCGGCAACGACGATTGCGCCTGACTCTGTGATCGAACTCGTCCAGGCCAAGAAGAAGGCCGCGAAGAAGAAGGTTGCGAAGAAGAAGGCCGTCAAGAAGAAAGCCGTGAAGAAGGCGCCGAAGAAGAAGGCCGCCAAGGGCAAGGCGAAGAAAGTCGCCAAGGCTGGCCCGGGCCGTTGCGGCACCCTCAAGTATTGGAACAAGAAGACCAAGAAGTGCGCATCGAAGGGCTGATTTCAGCTCCGCGCTTCTAGATCGAGCGATTAGAGCGGGTCGGACGTAAGTCCGGCCCGCTTTTGTTTCTCCAGGTTGGTTTTGGTGCGATGCCGAGCGGATCAGCGCCAGCCGAAGGCCACGCGCTCGACCTTGCTCTCGCCGAGGGTATCGAGCAGGCGTGCGATCGGCCGCCCGCCGCGACGCCAGTAGAAGTGGCAGGCCTGATCGTTCTCGGACAGCGCCCACACGATCAGCCCCGAAAGCCTGCGCATATCGAGCGCATGGCGCGCGGCCTCGAACAGATGCTCGCCGAAGCCGAGCCCTTGATGGGAGGGCGTCACGTAGAGTTCGTAGATCTCGCCTTGGAAGCGGCCCTTCGAACGCGCGCGGCCGAAGGTTGTGTATCCAGCGACGGTGCCATTGACCTCGAGTACCAGCATCCCGTCGCCGCGGCTTGCGACGCCGCGCCACCATTCGACGTTGCGCCGGCGGATCGTGCCCTCGAGATGCGGATGAGGGATGAGGCCGCTGTAGGCAAGCCGCCAGGAGGAGGCGAACAACTCGGCCAACGCTTCCGCATCCGACGACTGCGGCTTGCGGACGACGATATCGGTACGAGACTGCAACATACCCACAGTATAGCGCACTTGCGCGCGGGAGGGCAGGGCCGTTCGCCGTCACATCTGCGTGGCGCCGCTTTTGTCGCGGATTTTCGGGGTTTCTTTTGAATGCTTTGCGGCAAAGTCGTGGTGCGGCCAGGTTGGCTGCAACCGTTCAAGCGTAGCGCGCCGCCGTTGCTCGCCGCCTGCGTGCCGGCCACGCCCTGCAGCTTCGATTGCACTGTCCGATGGGTGTGTGTTAGACGACAGGCCGTGCGCCGGGCCCAGCGAAGGGTCTCACCAGCGGCGCGCGGGATCGGCAAGCTGGGTTCTCGGCAGCCGATCGGATGGCGACGTGGCGGAGTGGTGACGCAGCGGACTGCAAATCCGCGTACGCCGGTTCAATTCCGGCCGTCGCCTCCAAAAATTTTCGCGGTGGCGCCATCGCTGCCCCGCGCTTAGCGCGCACCTCCCATGGCAGTCGGCACCGCTCCACCAGTAGACCTGCCGCCTCCCGCTGTGCGATTGAAGGGCAAACCCCTTCAAACTGTCCCGGGAGGACCCATGATCCGCATCAAGGCGCAGGCGCTCGAAGAACTCGTGCGCGACATCTTCATCAAGGCCGGTTGTTCCGAGGCCGAAGGCAAGCGGATCGGGAAGTATCTCGTCATCGCCAACCTGACCGGTCATGACAGCCACGGCGTCCAGCGCGTGCCGCGCTATCTCCAGTGGAAGGAAGAGGGTGCCTTCATCGCCGACCGCGAGATCAAGATCGTGACGGAGACGCCGGTGCTCGCCGTGGTCGACGGTCAGTACGGCTTCGGCCAGACGATCGGGCCGCAGGCCGTGGCGCTGGGTATCAGGAAGTGCAAGGAAATGGGTCTTGCCTGCGTCGGTCTGCGCAATGTCGGCCACATCGGCCGCATCGGTGATTTCGCGGAGATGGCGGCGGCCGAGGGCCTCGTCTCGGTCCATTTCGTCAACGCCTCCGGCAGCGTCCTCGTTGCGCCCTTCGGCGCCGTCGATCGCCGCTTCTCTACGGCCCCCTACTGCGTCGGCGTTCCGCGCCCCGGCACCAATCCGCTGATTCTCGATTTCGCGACCTCGATCGTTGCCGAGGGCAAGGTGCTCAATGCCTCGTTCGGCGGCAAGACGTTGCCGGATGAGGCGCTGATCGGACCGGATGGCAAGGCTGGCAACGATCCCCACCTTCTCTATGGCGACTACACGCCGACCGGTCCGCGGAATCACGCGAAGGGTGAAGGTGCAATCCGCGCCTTCGGCGATCACAAGGGCTCGGGCCTGGCGCTGATGTGCGAACTGCTCGGCGGTGCGCTTACCGGCAACGGTGCCACCGAGACCGGCCGCAAATTCTCGAACGGCATGCTGTCGTTCTATGTCGACCCGACCAAGCTCGATCCGACCGGCTTCTTCCCCACGGACGTCAAGCGGTACGTCGACTTCGTCAAGGGCGCGCGGCCGTCGACGCCGGGAGCCGAGGTGCTCGTGCCGGGTGAGCCGGAGCTGCGCACCAAGGCCGAGCGGCTGGAAAACGGCGTGCCGCTGCCGGAAGACACCTGGGGCGCGATCGTCGAGGCCGCCCGCAAGGTCGGCGTCGATGAGCGGCGCATCCAGCTCGCCGCACAGTAACTCGCTTCGCCGCCGGCCGCTGGGAAGAGGTGTTTGGCCATCTTCCGTGGCGGTATGCCGGCGGCGCCCTCTCCAGACCGATCACAGAAATGCA
>CAZKZT010000405.1:0-3306 GCA_964557265.1 uncultured Hyphomicrobium sp. | reverse complement strand
TAACCATAATAATTAGAGTGTGTCTATGATGTGACATCGACGGATACGCGTTCTTCGGGCGCCGAGGCGGCAGATCGATCGAGCGCGAGGCGCGCAACGAGGGTTGTTTGAGCTGGCGGTCGATGCGAAGATTCCATCCCGTGCAATGCACGCGCACCGCCCGTTTTTCAGCCAGCCGCCGAGCCTTCATCCCATGACAAAGCCTGCCCTGATCTCGACTGGCGTGATGATGCCCCTCGTCACGCGCCAGATCAACGAAGCCTTCAATGTCTATTGGCTCAACGAACACGCGGACTGGGACAAGTTGTTCGCCGAGGTCGGACCGAGCATCGAGGCCGTCTGCACCGGGGCGCTGACGAACGTCCCGACCACGGCGGAAATGATCAAGAAAATGCCGAACCTCAAGATCATCTCCAACTATGGGGTCGGCTACGACAGCATCGATGTACCCGCGGCCAAGGCACAGGGCGTGGTGATCACGCATACGCCGGAGGTGCTGAACGAGGAGGTCGCCGACATGGCGGTCGGCCTGTTGATCGCGACCGTGCGTGAGTTCAACTACGCCGAGGCGTATCTCCGGGACGGGACATGGCCCAAGCAGGGCGAGTTCCGCTACACGGCCTCGCTGCGCGACCGTCACGTCGGCATGATCGGCTTTGGCCGCATCGGCAAGGCGATCGGGCGTCGGCTCGAAGGCTTCGGCGTGCCGATCAGCTACTTCGGGCGCACCAAGCAGGACGTGCCGTATCCCTTCTATGACGATCTTGCCGCGATGGCGCGGGATGTCGATACGCTGATTGCGATCCTGCCCGGCGGAGCCTCGACCCGGGGGCTGATCAACAAGGCCGTGCTCGATGCGCTGGGCCCGCGCGGCATCGTCATCAATGTCGCGCGCGGCAGCGTGGTCAACGAGGACGACCTGATCGCGGCGCTCAAGGCCCGCACGATCCATGGCGCCGGTCTGGATGTTTACGTCGGCGAGCCGCGTATCAATCCGGCGTTCCTGGAGCTCGACAACGTGACGCTGCTGCCGCACGTCGGTTCGGGCTCGCAGTTCACGCGCGACAAGATGGGGCAGCTCACGGTCGATAACCTGCTCGCCTACAAGGCCGGCAAGCCACCGCTGACGCCGACGCCGGATACGCCATTCAAGGCATGGTGAGCGCGGCTATTCGGCGGGCTGCGGACTTCGCCGCGCGAGCACCGTTTCGCGTCCGGGGCCGGGATCGAGGGGCACCAGAAGCGACAGCATCAGCGATGTCGTGGCGATCGCTGCGCCAAGCCAGAAGATGATGGAATAGTTGATCGTACCGATCAGTCCGAACGTCACGGGGATGGCGACCGCGGCGATGTGGTTGATCGTAAATGCCACGGAGGCCGTTGCCGCCATGTCGGCCGGGTCGCCGATCTTCTGGAAGTAGGTCTTCTGCGCCAGGATGAGCGTGAAGAAGATGCCGTCGATGATAAAGAGGGCGGCGGCGAGCCTTGGGCTGTCGGTCATCGCGTAGCCGATGAACACGCAGATCAGCACCGCGTTCTCGAGCATGATCGTGTTGCGCTCGCCCCACTTCTGCACGAGGCGGCCGAGGCGTGGCGCGAAGAACGTATTCGACGACGACGTGACCAGCATCAGCAGGGCGATGTCCGCGACCGAATAGCCGAACTTCTTCACCAGCAGGAAGCCGCCGAAGGCCATGAAGAGCTGCCGCCGCGCGCCGCTCATGAAGGTCAGCGCATAGTAGAGGCCGTAGCGCTTGCGGAAGACGAGGCCGGGACGCTGGCGCACCGGCCCCTGGAAGCGCTTGAAATACATCATCGCGACGACGGTCAGGGACGCGCACGACAGGCCGAGGATCGCGTAGAGTACTGTGTAGTTGCGCCAGCCGAGCCACCACACGATCGCGATGCTGCCGTAGGCGACGAACTGCGCCGCCGCCCCCGCGCTGATGATCCGCCCGATCAGCGAGGGCGCCTGTGCTTTCGGCAGCAGCTGCAACTGCATCGAGGTGTTGACGGTCTCGAAGTAGTGGAAGCCGATCGACATGATGAAGGTCGAGAGCAGGACGCCGGTCAGGGTCGGGTTCGTGCCCGTGAGCGCGACGCCGATGCCGAGCAGCACGAGCGCGACATAGCCGAGCACCTGCTCGCGCACGATCATCAGCCAGAACGCGACCGTGAAGGCGAGGAAGCCCGGGATCTCGCGGACGGTCTGCGTCAGGCCCGCCTCGAACCAGCCAAAGCCGACCGCTTCGATCGTGTAGTTGTGCAGGAGCGCGTTCCAGCCGGCGAAGCCGAGCCAGTTGATGAAATGCAGCGCCATCAGGAATTGCACAGCGGAATGAACGGCGTGCGGGTCGCTCGAGCGAGATTCGGTCATCAGAAATTCCCAGTCGAAGTGCCGGCGGACGCTGCGCCTCGGGGCCGAGCGCGTCAACCGTATATTTCGCAGGGTTGGGCCATGCTTTTCTCGGGTCAGTGGAGTTGTCGTGTCTCTGTGCCGCCGATATCCTTCGCGGTGTTCTCAGGGCGGGGCGGAACTCCCCACCGGCGGTATGCGGCCGAGGATTTGAATTGGCCGCGAGCCCGCGAGCGCTCTCGTTGCGAGACTGATTTACGCCTTCGATGCGCGCGTGCGCGCCCGCATCTCGGACGATCAGGCGCCTTCGAGAGGTCAAGCAGACCAGGTGCGAGGCCTGGGCCGACGGTCATAGTCCGGATGAAAGAGAACGTGCCAACCCGGCGTGCCGCGTGCGCGCGAGGTTGGCCGTGATCGCCTTGGGTGACGTGTCGCAACCAGGCAGAATCACATGACACCCACCCGTTTCGCCTTCATCAAAGCCCGCTGGCACGCCGACATCGTCGATCGCGCGCTTGACGGGTTCTGCGAGATCATTCCCGGCGATCGTGTCGACGTGTTCGATGTGCCGGGCGCCTTCGAGATGCCGCTGCTCGCGCGCGATCTCGCGGCGAGTGGAAAGTATGCGGCAGTCGCGGCCGCCGCGTTCGTCGTCGATGGCGGCATCTATCGCCATGAGTTCGTCGCGCAGGCCGTCGTCGATGGTCTCATGCGCGCGGGGCTCGATACAGGCGTGCCGGTGCTCTCGGTTTCGCTGACGCCGCATCAGTATCGCGAGGACGAGCACCACGACCGCATCTTCCGCGCACACTTCATCGAGAAGGGCCGCGAGGCGGCGCGCGCGGCGCTCATGATCACCGAGACGCGGGCGAAGGTTGCCGCGTAGTCGCGCCTTTGGCGCGAGGGGGCTTTCGCCCCTCTCCCCAACCGGGAGACCCCGGACCCCCTTC
>CAZKZT010000404.1:0-3308 GCA_964557265.1 uncultured Hyphomicrobium sp. | reverse complement strand
GAGTCTGATCCACGCTCTCGATGGAAGCGCGAGCGCCTCCATCTCGACCGATCAGGCTCTAGCAAGCCAAGTACTGCCGGGTGCAGGGCTCTGCCCTGCCCAATCAAAAGATACCAATCGCATCGGTATCGATAATCAACATATGGGAGAAGACGTTCGATGAAGATGGCATTGACGACAAAAATGGCGTCTGTCGGCGCGGCAGTCGTGCTGGTGTTCAGCAGCACAGCCGCGATGGCGCAGGGTTCTGCTGCAAAGATCGACCGCATGAGTATTTCAACCGGCGCGATCGGCGGCATCTATCATGTTCTCGGCGGCGGCATGGCCAAGCTGCTCCGCGAGAAGCTCGACGGCATAGATGTGACTGCGGAGACCACGAACGCGTCGGTCGACAATATGCGACTGGTCGGGACCAAGCAGTCGGAGATCGGTCTCGGCACCAGTGTCGCGGTGGTCCAAGGCGTCAAGGGCGATGGGCCGTTCAAGGGCACCAAGTACCTGGTCTCTGGATTGGCGAACATCTACCCGCAGTATCTGTGGGCCGTCACTGTCGAAGGCACCGGGATCAAGACGCTCGCAGATCTGAAGGGCAAGCGCGTCTCGACCTCCAATCCAGGCAGCGGTAGCGAGTTGGATGCGCTCAACATCCTGAAAGCGGCGGGGCTTGGCCTCAGCGACATCAAACGCGAACGCCTGCCGCCGCAGCAGGCCGCGGAAGCGCTGAAGGATCGCCGCATCGACGCGTTGCTCCACACCGCGGGGCAGCGGCAGCCTGCGTGGGAAGACATCGCCAACACGCCGGGGACCACGATCAAGTTCCTGGAGACTGCATCTTCGGTTCAAGGACTGCAGAAGGACTGGGGTGATTCCGTCTATTTCGGGCTGACGCTGCCCAAGGGAACCTACAAGGGGCAAGCCGAGGAAGTCGCCATGGCGGGCGGCGGCAACTCCATGTTCGTGCGCTCGGATCTGCCTGACGATCTCGTCTATCGAATCACGAAGATCCTGATGGACAATCTCGACGAGCTGGCGAAAGTCCATCCGGAGGCGCGCAACATCAAACTTGAAGCCGCGCCCCACACGCCAGTGCCGCTGCATCCAGGTGCCGCGCGCTACTACAAAGAAAAAGGCGTGTTGAAGTAAGCCCGATGCAGAGCTCGAACGCCGATCAGCAGCAAGACGGCGCTGCTGCAATCCTCGATGAGCCGATGCTGGAGGAGACACCCGTGCGCAAATTGCACGGGTGGAACTTCATGGCTTTCAAGGTCCTCTGTGTCCTCGTCGCAGTGTGGACGCTGTACGGCACCATCTACCTGGTGCCGTCTTACACGTTCCGGATGGTGCATCTGGGACTGGTTCTGGCTGGAATATTCTGGCTTTTTCCAGCGCGTGCGGGGGGCAAATCCTCGCCGTCGATCCTCGATTGGGCGTGCATCGCCGTCGCCGTCGCGGGCTTGGTGTACGTTCATGTCGATCTGGATGACTTCGTGAACCGCGCCGTGATCCCGACGCATTGGGATCTCTTCTTCGGCGGCGCGATCATGGTGCTCACCCTGGAGGCCTGCCGTCGCACAGTCGGCTGGCCTTTGGTGATCGTGATCCTCGCCGTGCTCGCCTACGCGTTGTTCGGCAATTATCTGCCGCCGCCGTGGGGACATCGCGGCTACGGCCTCGTGCGTCTCATCGGCCATCTCTTCATCACGCAGGATGGCATCTTCGGCGTTCCGCTCGACGTGTCCGTGACGCTGATCACGCTGTTCGTCATCTACGGTGCCATTCTCGAGCAGACCGGTGCGGGGCGTTTCTTCCTCGACTTTGCATTCGCTCTGACGCGTGGCAAGACGACCGTCGGCGTCACGCGATCGGTGATCCTCTCATCCTTTCTTCTCGGAGGGCCATCGGGGAGCGGCACCGCAACGACGCTGACCGTCGGTGCAGTCGCCAATCCGATGTTGCGCAAGGCAGGCTACAGTCGCGACCGCGCCGGCGCATTGTTTGCGGCGGGCGGTATCGGCGCGGTGTTGTCTCCGCCTGTGATGGGCGCGGCGTCGTTCCTCATCGCCGAGATGCTGAATGTGCCGTACCTCACGGTCATTCAAATGGCGCTGATGCCGACGCTTCTCTACTACGTCGGCATCTTCGTCATGATCGAAGCCGACTCGCGGCGTCAGCAACTCGCCGGTGTCAATATCGACTACCAGCCCGCCGACACCGCGTGGAACCTGGTCAAAAAATACTGGTTCCACCTTTCGTCGTTGTTCGTGGTCGTCATCCTGATGGTGATCGGTTTTTCGACCGTCTACGCTATCTTGTGGTCGATCGTAGCGGCGGCGGCGTTCTCGTATTTGCGCATGGATACACGCCTCACGCCCACGCGGCTTGGAACATCGTTCTACCATGCCGGGCGCGAGGTGCTGTCCGTTGCCGCGATCTGTGCGGCAGCGGGAATGCTCGTCGGGGCGGTGAATCTGACCGGCCTCGGGTTCAAGTTCTCCGACATCATCATCGGCATGGCGGGCGGAAGCCTGTTCCTCACGCTGGTGTTGACGGCGGTGATCCTGATGGTGATCGGGCTCGCCATGCCGATCACAGCCTCCTACGTGGTCGCCGCCGTCATCACCGTTCCGGCGATGACGAAACTCGGTGTGCCGGATGTCGCCGCGCATATGTTCGTCTTCTACTACGCGCTGTTGTCGGAGGTCTCTCCACCGGTTGCGCTCGCACCGATGGCGGCAGCGGCTCTCACCGGCGGCAATCCGTGGCGAACGACGATGATCACATGGCTCTATACGCTGCCGTGTTTCGTCGTGCCGTTCATGTTCACGATCAACTCGGACGGATTGGCGCTGCTGCTGATCGGGTCGTGGGACAACATCATCTGGACCAACGCGACGGCACTTCTTGCTGTCGTCTCATTGGGCGCCGGTATCGGTGGCTGGCTCATCACGGCGGTACGGCCGGTGGAGCGCGCCGCTCTGATCCTTGCGGGCCTGCTGATGTTCTATCCCGCCGCGATGGCCGACTTCGCCGGGCTTGGCCTCTTTGCAGCGACCGTCGCGGTGCTCAAGTTCCGCGCGATGCGTACGCTTCAGGAAAAGCCCCTTGCTTAGGGGGCGTGTGAGCAGCCGGCCTCAGCGCCGGCTGCTTGCTTCTATCTTTGAGCACAGCGGCATCCCGTCGGCCTGATCGGTGGCGCTATAGGGGGAGAGTTGAAGCGGTGACGCCGCGCTGAGTGTGTTCGGCAAGGCCTGCTATTGATGAGAAGCCGGGGGAGATTGGCGCTGGCCGTTTGCCCGCCATGCGCTCTT
>CAZKZT010000403.1:295-3309 GCA_964557265.1 uncultured Hyphomicrobium sp. | reverse complement strand
CGCAGCACGCGCCGGCCGCGCCCGCCGACGTCGTCGCTGCCGTCGACGAAGAACAGCCGATCGCCGCCGCGGGCGCTGAAATCGGCCTCGAGCAGGCTGGCGCCCGGCGCCCGGGTGGCAAGCTGGACGGCGGCGGCGTCGTTCGCGCGGTTGGGTTGGGCAGGCGAGGACAACTTGGGCATCGGAGGCACCGGTGTGCCGTCGATGAGGGCGAGCTGTTCGAGGAGACGTCTGCCGCGCGGAGCGACGGACGTCATCCCATAACGGGTGACCAGGATCTCGAGGCGTCGCCGCGCGCCGCGCAACTCGCCGAGTTCGAGTTCTTCGCGCGCTTCCGAGAAGAGGAGTGCCGCCATGCGTTCGTCGGCGGCCTGCTGGCGCGTACTGTCACGGCCCGGTTCGGGTGCGGTGAGGGGCGTGACGGATGCCTGGGGTTCTGGGTTACCCTGTGCCGTGGCAGCCGTGATCGGACCAGTGATCAGCAGTGCAGACAGCAAGGCGTTGCGCCCCGCGAATCGTACCAGGGATTTGCAACTCAAACCCGATGCTCTGAGTACGTTCGCCATCATGGCTGGATATGACCCCGCAGTCATCTCGAAGTCTGCATTGAGGGAAACATTAGGGCCGTTTTGGGGAACGTGGCGGTCCTGTGCGGATGCGATCCCAGACAAGCTGATCGGGGTGGCACAAAGGTTACTGCGGCGCTCGATCCGGGCATCAGGACAGGACCGCGCCAGCTCGTGTGGCGGCTCGGCAGTCCATTGTTCCGGATCGGTTTCTTCATCAGGACAGCGGTTGCCGGCTTATCTGCCGGCTCAGCTGCCGATACCGCGATTGTTCAGCACGGTCTGCGCGCGGCGGTTCTGCGACCAGCACGAGATGTCGTTGCAGACCGCGACCGGGCGCTCCTTGCCGTAGGAGATGGTGCGGATTCGCGCAGCGCTCACGCCATTGCGGGCGAGAAAGTCACGCACCGACTGCGCGCGGCGGGCACCAAGCGCGATGTTGTACTCGCGCGTACCGCGTTCATCCGCGTGGCCCTCGATGGTGATCGTATAGCGGTCGTAGCGCTGCAGCCACCGCGCCTGACCCGCAAGGGTCTGCTGGGCTTCTGGCGAAAGATCCGTGCTGTCGGTCGAGAAGTAGACGATGTCGCCGACATTCTGGCTGAAATCGCGCGTCGAGCCGGGCGTTGCCGGGCCGCCTTTGCCGTACGGCGAGAGGCCCACATCCTCGGGTTTCGGATTCTGGCCAGCGCATGCGGCAAGCGTCAAAGCGAGCGAAACGGCTGCCAACAGGCGCACAACGCGCGCAGACCCCGCTTGAACTACGGACATCTCTCGGCCCCTCTTGTTCTTTCCACCGCTTGCCCCGCTGCGATTGCCGGCCTTGCCGGTGCAGCCCCGCCTTCTACGCCGCTACTGAACAGTCGACGAGATCGCGCATGTACGATGTCGGCTTGGATTCGCCGACCACGCCTGCCGCGTTTCTAGCCCTGCTGCCGAGCGGAAATATGACCATTCAGCGAACTGTCGTTCATCTCCAGCGGAAACTCGTATCCGGGAGAGTGCATCCCCAGCTTTCTTGCCGCAGTGTGTCCGCACATCATCAAAATCGGAATTGTTCTGACTGATTAGTACGTTACCAATGAAACACCCTCTCCCCGGCGAACGGAGAGAGGGTGCGGGTCGGTGGAACGAAGCGGGGCGGATTAGACGCGCGCTTCGATCTGCTTGGTCGCGTCCGTGCCGATCTGAACGCTACGCGGCTTCAGGCGCTCCGGTACGTTGCGTACAAGGTCGACGTGGAGCAGGCCGTCCTGAAGGTCGGCGCCGGTCACCTCGACATGATCGGCGAGCTGGAACCGGCGCTCGAACGCGCGCGCCGCAATGCCGCGATGAAGGAACTGGCGGTCCTTGTCGTCGGCCTTCTTCTCACCCTTGATGGTGAGCGACTGCTCCTTCACCTGGATGTCGATTTCATCCTTGGTGAAGCCAGCCACGGCCATGCTGATCCGGTACTCGTTGTCGGATTTACGCTCGATATTGTACGGGGGGTAGGTGCTCGCCTCGCTCTCGACGCCACCGGCCCCGTCCAGCAACTGGAACAGGCGGTCGAAGCCAACGGTGGAACGATAGAGGGGAGCAAAATCGAAGGGTCGCATAGGTAGTCCTCCATAGGAAGCGACTGGTTGTCTGCGCCTGCCCATCAGGGCCAGGCACTGCGTCGTGCACCCGCTTGGCGGCCTGCACACCTATGGATTTAGGGCGTCGTCCGGGGCTTTCAAGGCCCCGGATGTGTGTGAAAATGTACGGCGCGCAGCGGACGTCAGATTCCGAGCTTGGATTTCAGAATATCGTTCACCGCCTGCGGGTTGGCCTTGCCGCCGGACTGCTTCATCACCTGGCCGACGAACCAGCCGAGCATCGACGGCTTGGCCTTTACCTGCTCCACCTTGTCCGGATTGGCGGCGATGATCGCGTCGACCACGGCTTCGATGGCGCCGGTGTCTGTGACCTGCTTGAGGCCGCGCTTCTCGACGATCTCTGCGGGATCGCCGCCCTCGGTCCACAGGATCTCGAACAGGTCTTTGGCGATCTTGCCCGAGATCGTGCCATCGACGATCAGACGCACAAGGCCGCCGAGCTGGCCGGTTGAGATCGGCGAAGCACCGATCTCCTTGCTCTCCTTGTTCAGGCGCCCGAACAGCTCGTTGACCACCCAGTTGGCCGCGAGCTTGCCATCGGTGCCCTTGGCGACCGCCTCGTAGTAATCCGCGCTCTCACGCTCGGCGACCAGGACCGAGGCGTCATAAGCCGACAGCCCGTAGTCCTTCATGAAGCGCGCGCGCTTTTCATCCGGCAGCTCGGGGAGATCTTTCGCGATGGCGTCGACCCACGCCTGCTCCAGCTCCAGCGGCAACAGGTCGGGATCGGGGAAATAGCGGTAGTCGTGCGCCTCTTCCTTCGAGCGCATCGAGCGCGTCTCGCCGCGAGCACTGTCGAACAGGCGCG
>CAZKZT010000403.1:0-285 GCA_964557265.1 uncultured Hyphomicrobium sp. | reverse complement strand
ATCCTCGATGATGCCGATCTGGCGGCGCGCTTCCGCTTCGACCGACTGGCCGATGAAGCGGATCGAGTTGACGTTCTTGATCTCGCAGCGCGTGCCGAACGGCTCGCCGGGACGGCGCACCGAGACGTTGACGTCGGCGCGCAGGTTGCCTTTCTCCATGTCGCCGTCGCAGGTCCCGAGATAGCGCATGATCGTGCGCAGCTTGGTGACGTAGGCCTGTGCCTCCTTGGCCGAACGCATGTCCTGCCGCGACACGATCTCCATCAGCGCGACACCCGAACGATT
>CAZKZT010000402.1:0-3313 GCA_964557265.1 uncultured Hyphomicrobium sp. | reverse complement strand
GGCCCGCTACAAGCGCGCCAGCACATCGCCCATGGTGTAGTTACGGACATGGCCCATATGGATGCGCCCCGACGGATAGGGGAACATCTCGAGCACATAGCACTTTGGCTTCGACGGATCGGTCTTGGTGAGGAAGCAATCCTGCGCCTCCCACACTTTCTGCCAGTGCGGCTCACGTTCGGGCGCGTTATATCGTTCGGTGGCCATCGGGCGACCTCAGTTCGTGTTTTGCGTGCTGGGCGAAGTAGCTGGCCGGGTAATGTGCCCAAAGGGCCTCCCGGGTCAAGACATGGGCGGGTCAAGGGACCGGGGCGGGACTGTGGGCTGGTGAATACGCAGGTCAAGGCGGAGACAATGACGGAGACGGCGGAGCAGCGGCTCGAACAGGTGCGCGGACGAATCGAGAAGGCGGCGCGGGAGGTGGGGCGCGATCCGGCTTCGGTGCGGCTGGTGGTGGTGTCGAAGACCTTCTTCGAGGCCGATATCAAGCCGGTGATCGCGGCCGGCCAGCGGCTGTTCGGGGAGAACCGCGTTCAGGAGGCGCAGGGGAAGTGGCCGGCGCTGCGGAATGCACATCCGGACCTGGAGCTGCATCTCATCGGTCCGCTGCAAACCAATAAAGTCCGCGATGCGGTCGCGCTGTTCGACGTCATCCAGACGCTCGACCGGCCGAAGCTCGCCCATGCGCTCAAGGCCGAGATCGCCGCGCGGGGGAAATCGGTGCGGCTGCTGGTACAAGTCAACACCGGCGAAGAGGAGCAGAAGGCGGGCGTGTCACCGGCCGATCTGCCCGCGTTCCTGGCGCTCGCGCAGGACGAGTTGAAGCTCGATGTCGAAGGGCTGATGTGTATCCCGCCCGTCGACGAAGAGCCGGCGATGCACTTCGCGTTCCTGTCGAAGCTCGCCCGCGAGCACGGCCTCCCCGAGCTCAGCATGGGCATGAGCGGCGATTTCGAGGCGGCAGTGGAGCTCGGCGCGACGTACGTGCGGGTGGGGAGCGCGATCTTTGGGAGCCGGCCGCCGCTTGCCGAAAAGGCGCAGTGAACTCTTGGCAATGCGTTTCAGGAGAACCTGAATCGATAACGCCTAGGTCAGCGTGGCATCAATACTCGAAGAAGTCCTCATCGACTTTCTTGACGTGCAATGTCTCCTCGATCCGGCAGCCTATACCGTAGCGGATCATAAGTCGCACTAGGTGATCTCCGTCGATGAGTACGATGCGCCTGCTAAGATAGTCCGCAGTTTCTTGAGCAGAACTGGTGAAATTGGAGGTGGTTACAAGCAAGCCCTTGTTCGCCTTATGGCGGTCAAGGCTGCCGAAGAAATCGCGCACTGCACCCGGCCCCACGGGGTTACCAGCCGCGTATCGCTTAGCTTGGATGTATACCCGGTCCAATCCAAGAGCGTCTTGATCGACTACCCCATCCACACCGCCATCGCCGCTGCGGCCGAGAACTCTACCCGCATCGGCCGCGGCGCCACCGTAGCCCATTGCCAGGAGCAGATCCACAATCAAGCGTTCAAAAAAATCTGGAGGGGCGGATCGAACCCGGTCGAGCATTTCTTGAGCCAAGGCTTGCTCGATCTGACTGTGGGCGGCACGCATAATTTCATCTGGCGTTTGCTGTTGAGCGATTTCCTTCTCAAGAATCTCCGGCAGGACAGCTGCCGATGATCCGGCTCCGGACGTGAACTGCCGAAATTCCTCGAATTGCGCCAGGAAGCTGTTGTCAATCCTAGTGGGATTAGTGGCGAGCGCATCGCGTCCGCGACCCGTGATACGAAAATGGCCACGGCGGGTTGCCTCTATCAGCCCGGCTTTGCCAAGGTACGTTTTGGCCCAGCGGACACGGTTCGCGAAAAGCGGCTGGCCTCCAGAGGGGAGTGGAATCGTGCGCTGCTCGTCTGTTAGGCCGAGGTCATCGGCAAGCTGTCGCACTACCTCGCTGATACGTACTTCTCCGAATTCGGCGGCACGAAGAACCGGAAGCATCAGGCTTTGGTAGTCGGGAATAGTGGCGTCCGGAGTGGTCATCTTGGTCAGCCATAAAGTTTGAGTCGCGAATGATGGTTGAATAACACACTCAACTGCAATATCGACCGCGCGCATGGGTGAGGCTTGCTGTGCCGCGCCCACGAGACGACGCGTGACTTCCCCCCATACCTCCGAGGAGACGCCCCGTGGATACCGTTCTGATCATTGGCGCTGGTGCTGCCGGCTCCGTCACCGCGCAGAAGTGCGCGATGAACCGCGACGTCTTCAAGAATATTCACCTCGCCTCGCGCCGCATCGAGAGCTGCGAAGCGGTCGCCAAGCGCTGCAAGACGCCGATCGAGATCCACAAGGTCGATGCCGACGACGTCAAGGCGACGGTCAAGCTGATCAAGAAGGTCAAGCCCGACCTGATCATCAACATGGCGCTGCCGTATCAGGATCTGCCGATCATGGATGCGTGCCTGGAGACGGGCGTGCACTACATGGATACGGCCAACTACGAGCCGCGTGATGAGGCGAAGTTCACCTACAAGTACCAGTGGCCGTACCACGCCAAGTACAAGGCCGCCGGCATCATGGCCGTGCTCGGCTGCGGCTTCGATCCGGGTCAGTCGAACATCTATTGCGCCTACGCGCAGGAATTCCTGTTCGACGAGATCAACCAGATCGACATCGTCGACTGCAACGACGGCAGCCACGGCAAGGCGTTCGCGACCAACTTCAACCCCGAGATCAACCTTCGCGAGGTGACGCAGCGCGGCAAGTACTGGAAGCGCGGCAAATGGTTCGAGATCGATGCGCTGTCGATCTCGACCATGATCGACTACCCGGAAGTCGGCCCGCGCAAGAGCTACCTGATCTACCACGAGGAGGAGGAGAGCCTCGTCAAGAACATCAAGGGCCTCGAGCAGATCCGCTTCTGGATGACGTTCTCGGAGAACTACATCAAGCACCTCGAGGTGCTCCAGAACGTCGGCATGACCCGCATCGATCCGGTCATGTACAAGGGCAACCCGGTGATCCCGATGGAGTTCCTGAAGGAGCTGCTGCCGCCCCCGTCCTCGCTCGGCGAGAACTACAAGGGCAAGACGTCCATCGGCTGCATCTTCGTCGGCAAGAAGAACGGCAAAGAGAAGCGCGCGATGATCTACAACGTGTGCGATCACGCCAAGTCGTACAAGGAGACCGGCGCGCAGGCGGTTTCCTATACGACCGGCGTGCCGCCCGTCGTCGGCGCGATGATGATGTTCCAGGGCCACTGGAAGGGGAAGGGCGTGTTCAACGTGGAGCAGCTTCCCTCGAAGCCGTTCATGGACG
>CAZKZT010000401.1:2074-3324 GCA_964557265.1 uncultured Hyphomicrobium sp. | reverse complement strand
AACCCTTCGCCTTCGGGCAACAGCCCGAATACTCCTCTTTTTGATGGCGATCTGCGCGTTCACATCGGAGACCACAACCGTGGCTGCTTCACAACCATTAAGACAGAGCGAAGCGAACTTGCCGAGCCGCGAAGGTGTTCGGTCGAGCGCGGCTGTCTATTGGGTAGGCCATAGTCTAGTCGAAGGAAAAGTCCCGACTAGCTGGGGCGAGATGAGCCTGATGACATTCGTCGGCCGTTTCGCGGAGGTCCGCGGGCTGCGCTATTCCATGGGTGATCATACGCTCTGGGGATCGCCGCTCTCGGCTCTTTGGCGCGGACAGCCCCACGGTTATACGCGTGACGCATCTAGCATGGTCGAGAAGCGGGTGGTCTTTCAAAGGACAGCAGCAGAGTACGATACGCTCGTGCTGACCGAGGCGATCCCCGTTCAATCGGCTCTCAGGATAGAGTACAGCCCTTACTATGTCCGACAGTTCTATTGTGCGCTGCTGACTGCGAATCCGGTTGGCCGCGTCTATCTCTATCAGACATGGGTGCCTTTTCAGGGCTCGGACCCATACTCCAAGTTTCCACCACCGCATCGTTTCGATTGGCGCGCCGAGATGATCCAGCAGCGCAAGCATTGGGATGAACTCGCCTTGTCCGCCGCGCAGAAGAGCGTTCGCGTCCCCGGGTGGCTTGAGCGTTTCGGCTGGACATCGACCAGCAATGCGGGATGTGACCTCGACGATCCGATACGCATTGTTCCGGCAGGCGATGCTTTCGTCGCGTTATCTGAGTTGCTTGCCTCAGGAGATCAGGCCGCCCGGCCCAAGCTGCTTGACGGTCGGCTGCTTGCGATGGCCGATCTCTTCGCGAATCCTTACGTGGATTGGCCCTCCAATTGGCCGACGCAAGACGATGCCGAAGTCCAGAACCCTACCGCCATCGTGCACGGGCTCAGGCGGAGAGATCCGTCAAAGCCGCATGACGACATTCATCTCAGTGCCCTAGGTGTATATTTTGTCAGCCTTGTCCATTTTGCCACCATATATCGACAGTCGCCGCTTGATCTGCCTGCGCCAGCCGAGATTGGAGACGATGTGGCTCGTGTCCTGCAGTGCGTTGCCTGGCGAACGGTGGTGAATGAACCGCGATCCGGCGTGAGAGGCAACGAAACGTGCTGATTTCCACGCAGCCTCGGATCGAGCCTAAGTTGTCTCCATCTTACGAACAGGCTTTGCGGGTATGCCGACGACGGTTTCTCCC
>CAZKZT010000401.1:0-1974 GCA_964557265.1 uncultured Hyphomicrobium sp. | reverse complement strand
GTCATAGCACAGCGTCCATCCGCCCACATGGTGGACCATTCCTGAAAGTCTATTCGACTGTAGACGAGAGCGTAGGCGGCCTTTCCCCGCCGTTTCGCGGTGGCCGTCCAGGCTATGATGCGAAGCGCCCTGGGCGAACTGTTTGACTCGATAACTGGTGGCTTCGAGATTCGATGCAGTCCTACAGCATGGGCGACCGAGTGCGGTCTTCCGATCTGTGACGTCTTACCTACGCTGTTCTTTCGGATCGCGAAAATCATGGAGTTTCACACCTCCTCCTCTGTCGAAGGGGGGCAAACTGGCATTGCCCTCAAATTCGCGCAGCAATGTAAGTCGGCGTGGCCCAATGTCGAACTGCAGCGTGTGAGGTGCGATAAGCCTTCCGCGAAACCCAGCTTGTTCCAGCATCAACTGCAAATGGCGCCAGCCGACACCGCCGAGGCTGAAATAGTTTTCGTCGCCGACGAACACAAGGTCGGGACCGGAAGCATCGAGTATCTCGTCGAACAGTTGGCGGGCGCGGATCTCGCGATCTGACGGTGTGGCCATCTGGTTGACTGCGGCCATCTGCCAAAGATAGCCACCGTAGGATCGCGGTCCATCATGCGTTTCTATCGGGCGGGAAGCCAGGGCGCCAAGTGTCAGATATGGCGGCTTGCCGTACACGCTAACAGATACGAACATCAAAATCGTAGTGCCAACGACGAGGGCGGACCTGATAGCAAAGCGGTAGGATGCCGGAAGGACTCTTTCGATGGATGAAAGGCACTGCGTTAAGAAGATGGCCAGGAATACGAAGAACGGCAAAGCATACTTGACGCTCAGCAGATTTCTCATCGGCAGTACAAGTGGTGCCATGGCGATGATCGCTACCGCGGTTGCCCACGGCGCACGTCTGATCGAGTGAAGAAGAGCCAACGGCCCGCCTATAACTACAATAAGCCACCCAATCGGACTCAATGTAGTTGAAATGACCAATAGCTTTGTCCTGAGATCCCACCCTGGTTCGGTCGAGCGGGCGGCAAGTTCACGCGATGCCGAGAGGTAGCTCTCCCAGATGAGATCCGGCCTCAGAAATCCGATGAGCAATGCGACAGCCAGGGTCGCTATAACTGCGGCAATATACACGCTGGGTTTTGCAATCGATCCATCGGCGCGCCAAGCCACAAACATCAAGCCTGGGACGACGAGAGCAAAATCAAGACGCATGAAGATCGCGAGGCACGTTAAGACCGCCGCGAGAAGGGTGGTAACGAAATAGTCTCGACCCGCTAGAAGCAGGAATGCCATCAGAAGGAAGGGGAGCCCAAGGATTGTAGAATTGTAGTACAACCCTGAAAACCAGATCTCTGGAAGAGCGAGGAGTGCAATTATCGGCCCAAACGCCCCGGATTGTGGAGACGACCGCGGCCAGCAAATAGCCAGGAGTAATGCGAGAGAGATTGCGGCCGCCACCGGTGCCATTAGGAAAATGGCATCTGGATTGCCGAAAATGCGATATGCGGCTGCGCCAATCTCATATGACAATGGTTGCCAGTGGTATCTGTATATTTCCAGATAGCCGTTCTTTGCCTCGCCAAGGTGCAGCATTGGAGCGATCGAGTTGAGATCGTCGCCCTCGTATCCATTCCGATCCGCAAGAAGCAATAGCAGCAGCAAGTTTAGGAAGAAGAACGCACCTATGACCACTCGACGTTGATCAATGATCGGCTTGCTCGTTGTCATTGCTTATCTTCGAGAGGCATGGCAGGGGTGCTGATTGCGCGCGAATTTGTAGCCTCGTGCTGCCGGGAGTAAGCGGCTGGAAGCTGTTCGGACCGCGTGAGGCTCGGTCGTCCCGCGCGCTCTTTCCCTACAGTAATTTCGTGGGCTTGTTGAGGTCGCAGATCTACTTTGGCGGCACTCCGGAGCGCGGGTAGCTTGTTGCAACACTCCAGGCGATAGCCTTGAAGTAGTCGGCTTGCTCACGAGACA
>CAZKZT010000400.1:0-3332 GCA_964557265.1 uncultured Hyphomicrobium sp. | reverse complement strand
GCCCTCAATGTTTGGCAGGCGCCCGCCTCAAGCGGGTGGCGGCAGGCGCAAGATCGCCAGCGCCAGAGTTTGCGCCCGCGGCACAATGCTGTCGACCTCGAGGTACTCCTCCGGCGTATGCGCATTGCCACCGACAGGGCCGACCGCGCACAGCGTCGGGCAGCCGACGCCGGCCGTGAAGCCCGAATCCGCGCAACCGCCCGTAAACTCGCCCTTCACGGTCATCCCGAGCCCCAGCGCGGCATCGGCATAGGCGGCGAACAGCTTCTCGCTCTCCTCCGACTGCGTCAGCGGCAGAAATTCGCCGAGGATTTCGAGCGACGCGGTGGCACCGGGCACCGTCACCGTATCGACGATGCGGCGAATGGCATCGAGCGCATACGTGCGATCAGCGGGCTTTACATAGCGCAGGTCGATGCGGCCCTCGGCCGAAGGCGCCGTCGTGTTGACGCTCTGTCCGCCCGAGACGAGACCGACATTGACAGTGAGGCCGCGCGGCAGATCCGTCAGCGCATGGAGCGCGACGATCTTGTGTGCCAGCTCGCCAATGGCCGAGATGCCCTTCTCGAAATTGCCACCTGAATGCGCCGCTTTGCCGATCACGTCAAAGCGCATGAACACACCACCCTTGCGCCCCTGCACGACGTTGCCAGTCGGCCGCCCCGGCTCCGAGTTGAAGACGCATCGCGCTTCACGCGCCACCCGCTCGATCACAGGGCGCGACGACGGCGAGGCGATCTCCTCGTCCGACGTGATCAGCCCGACGAGCGGCGCCGGCGCGCCCCCGTGCCGCTTGAACGCCTCCAGCACGAACGCATTCATGACCAGTCCTGCCTTCATGTCCGCGACACCTGGACCATAGGCACGCCCACCCTCGATCTTGAACGGCCGCCGCGTCGGCTCGCCCTTCGGAAACACGGTGTCGCGGTGGCCCATCAGCACGATCGGCTTCTCATTCGACGGCTCGTCGTCGAGACGCACATGGATGGCATTGCCGTAGACCTCGTGCGGCTCGATCTTCGTCAACAGCCCCCGCTCTTCAAAGTGGCGTACGAACCGATCGCCGACCGCGTCCACGCCCGCCTTGTCGTAGCTGCCGCCGTCGATGTTGACGACGTCCTTCAGGAGGTCGAGCATCGCCTGCCGGTTATCGGCGAGCCACGCACAGATCCGCTTCTCATGCTCGTTCCGTCCTGCCGCCGCGCCGCTCATCGCCGTCCCCTGTGTGGATTGATCTGCGCAGATTAGAGCGGGACCACGAGGGGCCTGTCCAGCGTTGTCGCGCCTTGTCTGCCATGCACCGGCCTGCGTTCGCTGCGGCGAACGGGGGCGCGATCTCCTGTACCGACGGCAACCGAGCGTCGACCGTCCATCCGCCATCCATGCGAGACCGGCGCCGGCCTGGTCGTACTGACCACGATCGTCCTTCGTAGCAGGTTCCCACGCCTCCACGCTGCACCGCAGGAGAACTGAGCAAATTAAGGGGGCAGCAAGCCACCTGCGATAGCCTTCCACCATCACGTCTCAGGTGGGAGCGCATCGTGACAGCGAGCTTAACGACCGTGCCGGATCGCGACATCGGCCATGCGATCGGTGCGCCGGCCGATCCAGATGCCGTGAGCTTGACCGGCGTCCGCCGTACCTTCGGCACAAGCATCGCCGTCGACCGCCTCGATCTCACCGTTCGCCCGGGCGAGTTGTACGCCCTCCTCGGCCCCAACGGCGCCGGCAAGACAACGACGCTGCGCATGATCGCGGGGCTGCTCAAACCGGATGCGGGCCAGATCCGCATATTCGGCATCGATGCCGTCGCCGATCCGATCGCCGCGAAACGCATCACCGCGTGGCTTCCCGATGAACCGATGCTCTACGACAAGCTGACGCCGCTCGAATACCTCGAACTCGTGGCCGGGCTGTGGCGCGTACCGACCGCGCATGCGGAGCGCCAAGCCGCCGAGCTGATCGACGTCCTCGAACTCGGGCCTCATCGCCACCAGCGGTGCGAGGGCTTCTCGCGCGGCATGAAACAGAAGGTGGCGCTCGCTGGCGCCCTGATCCACGATCCGCGTCTGATCATGCTCGATGAGCCGCTTACCGGCATCGACGCGGCGATCGCGCGGCAGGTCAAGGATCTTCTCACCGCGCGCGTCCGGGCCGGCGCCACGATCATCCTGACGACGCACATCCTCGAGGTCGCCGAGCGTCTCGCCGATCGCATCGGCATCGTCCAGCGCGGCCGTCTCGCCGCCGAGGGCACTCTCGCCGAACTGAAGGACGCGGCCGGACGCGGCAGCTCGACATTGGAGGACGTGTTCCTGTCGCTGATGCGCGAGAGAACGCAGAGCGGCGCGCACGAGGATGCGCTGGCGTCATGAGCGCAACGCCCGGATCGTTTCTGTGGCTGGTCGCGCATGACGTGCGCCTCAACTGGCGACGTTTCGCGGACATGCTCGGCGGCGCAGGTGCACTGAGCCTGACGACGATGTTCGGCGTTGGCGCGGTCCTTCTGCACCTCGTCGCCTGGCCTGCATTTCTGTGGCTCGCACCGCATGTCCACGGCCATGACGCGACCGGCGCACCGCTCACGATCGGCCTCTTCTGCATCTTCACCTGGATGATTGCGCAGGGCCTGTTCGGCACAACGCGCACTCTCTATGATCGCGGCGATCTCGACCTGCTGCTCGGCGCTCCGCTGCCGGCGGCCCGCATCCTCGGCGCCAAAGCGACCGCGATCGCCGCAAGCACGCTCGGCTCGATCGCGTTGCTCGTGCTGCCGCTCGCCAACGTCGGCGCGCTCCTCGGCCATCCGCAATGGCTCGCGGCCTATCCGGTCCTGATCTCGCTGGCGCTGATCGCCACCGCGCTGGGACTTGGCTTGTCGATCGGGCTTTTCTTCCTGATGGGCCCGCACCGCGCGCGGCTTTACACTCAAATGACGGGCGCCGTTATCGCGGGCGCGTTCGTGCTTGGCGCGCAGGTCGTTGCGATCCTGCCCGAGACGCTGCGCGCGTCGATCATGGGCTGGCTCGTCGCCGCCGGTGGACCCGGCACTGCGATCTGCCACCTGATCATGCTGCCTATCGACGCCATGCGTGGTGATGTCCACGCGCTGGCGATGCTCATTGTTATGGCCGCGCTGATGTTCGCGCTCGCGGTGAACTTCCTCGCGAACCACTTCGCCACCGCGGTGCTCGCCGCCTCCGGTGCGCCGAGCGAGAGCACGATCCGCCCGCACCAGGACGTCCGTCCGATCCGCTTCCAATCCGGGCTCGCGCGTAACCTGCGGCGCAAGGAATGGCGCCTGCTCGCACGCGATCCGAGCCTGTTCGCGC
>CAZKZT010000399.1:0-3342 GCA_964557265.1 uncultured Hyphomicrobium sp. | reverse complement strand
GACGCCGAGCAGCGTGGCATCAAGGACGGTGACTGGGTGCGGATCGCGAGCCGTTCGGGCGAACTGGCGCAGCGCGCTCTGATTACCGATCGTGTGGCTCCGGGCGTCGTGTATACGACCTTCCATCACCCGCTCACGAATGCCAACATCGTCACGACGGACTATTCGGACTGGGCGACCAATTGCCCCGAGTACAAGGTGACGGCGGTGCAGGTTGGCCTGTCGAACGGTCCGACCCAGTATCAGGAGGACTACGAGGCGTTCGCGGAAGCCAGTCGCCGGATCGCGCCAGCTGAGGCTGCGGAGTAGAAATGACGGATGGTGCAACCCGAGTCCGCTCGATCAAGGTGACGGCCGGCGCCGTTACCAAGATGGAGCGCGAGCTGCCGATGGAGGTGGCGATCGCCCTTGTCTATGACGGGACGACGCACGCCGTCATGATGGGTACGCCCACCAACCTCGAAGACTTCGGCGTCGGCTTCAGTCTGACCGAGGGGATCATCACGTCGCCCGCCGAGATCGAGAGCCTCGAGGTCGTCGAGCATCCAGACGGCATCGAGGTCCGGATGTGGCTCGCGAAAGGGCGCGGCATTGATCTCGCGCGCCGCCGCCGTCATGTCACTGGGCCGACGGGTTGCGGATTATGTGGCGTCGAAAGCCTGGAAGCCGCAGCAACCAAGCTGCCGATGGTCGCGAGCAGCGCCACGTTCAGTGCAGCCGAGGTCATGCGCGCGATGACGTTGCTGGGGCCGGCGCAGGAACTCAACATGCGGACGCGTGCTGTCCACGGGGCGGCATTCTGGAACCGTGAGCAGGGTTTGGTGGCCGTTACGGAGGATGTCGGGCGGCACAATGCACTCGACAAGCTGATCGGCGGATTGAACCGCCGTGGTGTCGATGTCGGGCAAGGCATGATCCTGCTGACGAGCCGCGTCTCCGTCGAGATGGTGCAAAAGACCGCAATAGCCGGGGCGCCGATCATCGTCGCGGTGTCGGCGCCAACAAAGCTCGCGCTCCAGACCGCAGACGGCGCGGGTGTCACGCTCGTCGCGGTTGCGCGTCAGGACGGATTCGAAATTTTCACTCACCCTGAGCGCATCCGCGAGACCGCTGATCCTCGAGGAACGCGCGGAAAGTCAGCGAAACATGCAGCAGCATGATAAACTGGTCATGATGGTCAACCAGATTGCGAAGGCGTTCGAGCCGATGGGAGAGGCGCGCGCGGTGCCTCTGATCGCGCAGCACATCAAGGATTTCTGGGATCCGCGCATGCGCCGCGGCATTTTCGAGCACCTCGAACTTGGCGGCGCCGGTCTCCATCCGTTCGCGCTCACCGCATTGAAGACGCTGCCACCTGTGCCAGCTCCCGCGCCGCCCGCGGGTGCGCCCTGATCACCGCCGTTGCTTCAAGTCATCTTCAGAAAAGAGAACCCCTCCCCCGCGAACGGGAGAGGGGCTGATGGCGTAGCCGTGCGGGCGCGGTGATCGGCGCCCGGGTTGGTCAGGCGATGTCGAAGCGATCGAGGTTCGTCACCTTGGCCCAGGCGGCGACGAAGTCCTCGACGAACTTCGCCTTCGCATCCGAGCTCGCATAGACTTCGGCAAGCGAACGCAGCACCGAGTTCGAGCCGAATACGAGATCGGCGCGCGTGCCGGTCCACTTGACGGCGCCGCTGCTGCGGTCACGGCCTTCGTAGAGATCCTTGGCGTCGGATGTCGCTGTCCACTCCGTCCCCATGTCGAGCAGGTTGACGAAGAAGTCGTTGGTCAACGCCCCCGGCTTGTCGGTGAATACGCCGTGCGTCGTGCCGCCGACGTTGATGTTGATCGCGCGAAGGCCGCCGATCAGCACCGTCATCTCGGGCGCTGTGAGCGTGAGCTGCTGCGCCTTGTCGACGAGCAGATGCTCGGCGGGCACGACGTAGCGCGCTTTCGCGTAGTTGCGGAAACCGTCCGCGGCGGGCTCCAGATAGGAGAAGGACTCGACGTCGGTCTGCGCCTGCGAGGCATCTGTTCGGCCCGGCGTGAACGGGACTGTGACACTGTGCCCAGCCGCCTTCGCCGCGGCCTCGACGCCTGCATTGCCCGCGAGCACGATCAGGTCGGCGAGCGACACCTGCTTGCCGCCGCTCTGGTCCTGGTTGAACTCGAACTGGATGCGGCCGAGAGCCTTGAGCACCTTCGCCAGCTGCTCGGGCTGGTTGGCTGCCCAATCCTTCTGTGGTGCCAGGCGAATGCGCGCGCCGTTGGCGCCGCCACGCTTGTCGCCACTGCGGAACGTCGAGGCCGAAGCCCATGCCGTGCCCACCAGCTCGGAGATGCTGAGGCCAGCGGCGAGGATCATGCCCTTCAGCGCCGCGGCATCGGCGTCGTCGATCAGCGGATGCTCGACTGCCGGCACCACGTCCTGCCAGACGAGTGCTTCCTTCGGCACTTCGGGGCCGAGATAGCGCGAGCGGGGTCCGAGATCACGGTGCGTGAGCTTGAACCAGGCGCGCGCGAACGCCTCGGCGAACGCCTGCGGATCTTCGAGGAAGCGGCGCGAGATCTTGCCGTACTCGGGATCGAAGCGCAGTGACAGGTCGGTCGTCAGCATCTTCGGCTTCTGCTTCCCGTCGCCGTGGGCGTCAGGAATCGCGTCCGGCGCGTCTTTGGCGACCCACTGATGCGCGCCGGCTGGTGACTTCTCCAGCTCCCATTCGTACTTGAACAGGTTCTCGAAGAAGAAGTTGCTCCACTGTGCCGGCGTCTGGGTCCAGGTCACCTCGAGGCCGCTGGTGATGGTGTCGGCGCCTTTGCCGCTGCCATGGGTGCTGGCCCATCCGAGTCCTTGCGCGGCGAGATCGGCGGCCTCGGGATCGGCGCCGACCGCGGTTGCGGGACCCGCGCCGTGTGTCTTGCCGAAGGTGTGGCCGCCGCCGATCAGCGCGACGGTCTCTTCATCGTTCATCGCCATCCGCCTGAAGGTCTCGCGGATGTCTCGGGCGGCTGCGAGCGGATCGGGATTTCCGTCCGGGCCCTCGGGATTGACATAGATGAGGCCCATCTGCACGGCCGCGAGCGGGTTTTCGAGGTCGCGATCGCCGGAGTAGCGGTTGCCCTTGTTGTTCGGATCGTTGCTGGGCGCCAGCCAGGTCGTTTCGCGGCCCCAGTAGATGTCCAGGTCGGGCTCCCAAACGTCAGCGCGGCCGCCGGCGAAGCCGAAGGTGCGGAAGCCCATGGTCTCAAGGGCGACGTTGCCGGTGAGGATAATGAGGTCGGCCCAGGAGATGGCCTGCCCGTACTTCTGCTTGATCGGCCACAGCAGCCGGCGCGCCTTGTCGAGGCTTACGTTATCCGGCC
>CAZKZT010000398.1:0-3349 GCA_964557265.1 uncultured Hyphomicrobium sp. | reverse complement strand
ATGCTTTTGATTTAGAGTCGATCGGCCCCCAAGGCATCACACCAGAACGCTACCGAGACGACCTCGAATGATCTCCTCCGCCTCGGTCATGATGCGGTCGATCAGTTCCTTCACCGTCGGCACGTCGTGGATCAGTCCGGCTACCATACCGCACGACCACGCACCGGCCGTCATGTCGCCCTCGCGCATGATCCGAGGATAGACGCCGACCACATCCGCAGCGATATCCGCGAAGGTGACTTTGTCGCCCAGGGAGCGCTCCTTCTCGAGCACCCGCGCGACACTGTCGTTGGCCAGGACACGTTCGGTATTGCGGAGAGGCCGCATAATCAGGCGTGTGTCGAGCTCGGAGGCCGCAACCAGGGCCGCCTTCACGTTTTCATGCACGGGCGCTTCCTTGGTGGCGATGAAGCGCGTGCCCATGTTGATGCCGTCGGCTCCCAGGGCCATGGCGGCCACAAGGCTCCGGCCATCGGCCATGCCGCCCGAGGCCACGAACGGGATCTTCAACGCCTCAGCCGCACGAGGCAACAGGATGAAGTTCGGCACGTCATCCTCGCCTGGATGGCCGCCGCACTCGAAGCCATCGACGCTGACCGCGTCGCAGCCGATCGCCTCCGCTTTCAGCGCGTGACGCACCGAGGTGCATTTGTGAATGACCTTGATGCCAGCTTCCTTCAGAGGCGGCAGCCACTTCTGCGGATTGTTGCCCGCGGTCTCGACAATCTTGACGCCGCTTTCAATGATGGCGCCCACGAGGCCTTGATAGTCCGGAGGTGTCGCAGCCGGCAGGAAGGTGAGATTCACACCGATCGGCTTGTCGGTCATGTCTCGGCAGCGCGCGATCTCCGCCGCCAGCTTGTCCGGCGTCCCCTGGGTCAGCCCCGTGATGATGCCCAACCCACCCGCGTTGGAAACCGCGGCCGCCATTTCCGCAAAACCCACATAGTGCATGCCGCCCTGAATGATCGGATGGCGGATGCCCAGCAATTCCGTGATGCGCGTTCTCATGTCTTGTCCTCCCTGGATCTGCCATCATCCACAAGCTTGCCACCATGGCGGCTTCAACGTCCTTTGAAGACCGGTTTGCGCTTCTCGACGAACGCCCTCACGCCTTCCTTATGATCTTCGGTTCGGCGGGAGCGCACCATCCGCCGCGCTTCGGCGTCAAGAAATTCCGGGAGACTAGCTGTCTCGGCAAGGTTCAGGTTCTGTTTGATGAAGCCGAAAGCGACACGCGGTCCGCTCGCGAGCTCTTTGGCGAAATTGATCGTCGCTTCCCGAAGCGCAACATCGTCATAGACGCGATCGACCACCCCCAGCCCCAGGGCTTCGTCCGCGAGCACCGGCGCCGAGGTGAGGTAGAGTTCGAGGGCCTTCGCCCTTCCCACGAGCCGGGAGAGAAAATAGCTACCTCCGAAATCTCCCGAAACGGCAATCTTCGCAAAGGCCGTGACAAAGCGCGCCGAGCGTCCCGCGAACCGCAAATCACAAGCAAGGGCTAGCGACATGCCGGCACCTGCCGCCGCGCCATTGACCATGGCGATCGTCGGCTTGGGCATCTCGTGCAGGAGCCGGGACACCTCCATCCTCGAGCGCAGTCCGGAAATGGCTGTTTCCTCAGCCTCATCGAAGCGGCTGCGCTCAGACATGCCCTTGACGTCGCCGCCGGCACAAAACGCCTTTCCAGCGCCAGTGATGACCACGGCACCGACACGATCATCTGTTGCGATTTCGAGCAGGCGCTTGTGCAGCTCCTGCATCAGGGGGCCTGAGAGGGCATTAGCCCGCTCGGGTCGATTGAAGGTGAAGAGCACGACCCCGTCTTCATAAGCTTCCAATAGATCGGACATTGCTTCCTCCTTTCAATGGTGGCGCTTCGCTGTTCGGCAAAGCGAAAGTGCGTGCAGCCTTGCCGCCTGCGGCCGCGCGGCGTCGCAAGTTCACCAAAAAGCATTGGAACTGCTGCTTTCTTTAACTGTCCCGACTAGTGTCGGGCAACAGGAGCAGGAGGTAACCATGAAGCGGGCAGCGATCGCGGCTCTACTCGGCGGCATTCTGATGAGCGCAGGCGCAGCCGCGCCGGCAGCAAGCGCCCCCCTGATGCCGGTGCCTCCGTCGGCCCAGGCGGCCAGCGAGGGAAAGTTGCATCTCACCAGCCATCGCGCCGCGCATCGCGCGAAGGGCAAGCGGATCAGAAAGCACCGCGCCAAGCGCTACAGCTATCCGCGCCGCTACCACAGCTGGAGCAAGTGGGACCACAGGAAGAAGCTGCACAGCCGCAAGTACGTCGGCGAGAGGTATCACCGCCGTTGCGGCGACTGGCACCGCTGCCACTACTACTTCTACGGCTATCTGCAGTGGGAGAAGTGGAACCCGGGCGGCTCGCGCAAGCGGTTCCTCAAGCGCTATCACCACATCTGAGCCCCGGCGCCGCGCCGGGACGTCCACGCGAAAGCCGCCACCGCCCCCGGTTGGCGGCTTTTGGCTGTCTGTGCACGCACCAACGCCGATATGCCGTCGGCTGAAATAGCCAATTGCGCCCACCGCCTTCAGCGAATGGTGAGAGGATGCGGGCACTATACCGAGCAGCGGTGCCGGCCTCGCCGGCGCTGAAAGGCTACCCTATGGAGGGGCCGGATGATCTCGTTCGCGGAGCCGGCGCACCCCGGCAGAGTGCTGAAGGACAACTACCTCGACCCGCTCAACATGAGCGCGGGCGCGCTGGCCGCCCGCATTGAAACGTCGAGCATCCTGCTGTCACATCTCGTGAAGGGCGACGTGGCGATCACGGCGGAGACGGCGCTCCGCCTCGCCCACGTCTTCGCGACCACGCCCGAATACTGGATGAACCTGCAGCGCGACTACGATCTTCACTGGGCGCGCAAGCGGGTGAGTCTGAGGCAGATCGAACCGGTATCGCTCAGTTAGGAAATCGGCGCAGCGCGGCGCTCATGCGCCGTCACGCACGTACAGGACATCGAAATAGGTGCCGAGACCCGGCTTGGTCTTGAACGGGCGCCGGCTGTGCTCCCGGTAGCCCTGGGTGGCGAGGTACGCCGCGATCTGATCGACCGTGCAGCAGCCGGCATAACTCTCAAAATCGCAGCCCTCGGCCTTGATGAACCTGAGCGATCTGAGCGTTTCCTCCGCGCCCTTCAGCACCATCAACTCCGCGCCCTGGGTATCCATGACGAGCGCCTGGTAGCGGGCGAGATCGAGCTTTTCGGCTACCACCAGCCGGTCGAGCGTCGTCGACGCGATCTTGATCACCTCGGTGAAACGAACGCCGGGAAACATCTCCTGATGCGCGGCCGGTTCGAGCAGCGACGACGAGGCGCCGCGGTTG
>CAZKZT010000397.1:0-3371 GCA_964557265.1 uncultured Hyphomicrobium sp. | reverse complement strand
TCACGGGCTCGAACCGTGGACCCGCTGATTAAGAGTCAGCTGCTCTACCAACTGAGCTAATCGCCCCACACCCCCGCCCCGCCGGCCGCGCCCCACCTATGGAGGAGCAACAAACTGGGGATCACTACGCGTGCCAGCCTCGCTTAGGCCGCACTTGCAGCATTGGCTCTCGCGCCAGGGAGTGCCGCCTTTTATACGTGGTGGGCGGGCTTGTCCAGCCTGCCCCAGCAGAAAGCTTGTCCGCCATGCGCGCACCGTTCCGACTTGCCTGCGGCACCCTCGCGCTCGCCCTCGCCGGCTGCGCGGCCGCCATGCCCGGATATGTCCCACCAAACACGCGCACCAAGCTGCCGACGCAGTCCGTGAAATCGGCGGCCGAGCCTCGGACACCGGCCGCCATCGCCGCCGACGGCGCCTACATTCCGTCCTCGAAAGAGCGCGACCTCAACTGCCGCCGACTCACCGGCGTCGTCCAGATCAAGATCCAGCAGGTGCGGGATATCGAGGCCCATCCGACGACCGGCCTCGTCACCTCGATCACCAGCACATCCAAACCGCGCCACACAGCCGCTGGCCAGCCGAGCGCCGCCTATTCGGAGGATCGCGCGAAACTCATCGCGCTGAACCAGCTCATGGTGGAGAAGAACTGCGGCCGGTTCGACCTCGAGGCCGCGCTTGCGCCCGGCAACACCCAAATGCCCGAACCGATCCACCCCGACGGGAAGAAGCCGAAGAAGCGGCGCTGACGGCGTCCGCCTGCGGGATCAGCTTTTTACATGCCGCTCCCGCCGCGCCCCATGGCCGCGATGCCGGTGCGCGAAATCTCAACCAGTCCAAGTTCGTGCATGATCGCGATGAACTGGTCGATTTTGGTCGACTTGCCGGTCACCTCGAAAACAAAGTGCTCGGTCGAGGTATCGACGACGCTCGCACGGAAGATCTCGGCGAGCCGCAGCGCCTCGATGCGCTTCTCGCCCTTGCCGGCCACCTTGACGAGCGCCAGCTCGCGCTCGATCGCCTGTCCACCAATCGTAAGATCGACGACGCGATGGACCGGCACCAGACGGTCGAGCTGATTGCGGATCTGCTGCAGCACCATCGGCGTGCCCGTCGTGACGACGGTGAAGCGGGAAAGATGCTTCTCCTCCTCGGTCTCGGAAACCGTCAGGCTCTCGATGTTGTAGCCGCGCCCGGAGAACAGCGACGCAATACGCGCCAGCACACCCGGTTCGTTGTCGACGAGGATCGAGAAAGTATGGCGTTCGGTCGTATCTTTGCGCTCCTCGATGAAGTAGGCGGAGCCGGTGCCCTTCTGTGACATGATCGCTATCCGTTCGTTCGGGTCAGGCGGTATGGCGGGGGTGATCGGTGCTGAGCGCACCGGTGTGGAAGGTCTCGACCGCGGTCCAACCCACCTCGTAGTGATCGATCGTCCAGGGCTCGGCGAGCGCGGCGGTGCGCCACGTCACGAAGGCCGGATGCGTCAGCACCGCGTCCATGTAGCGGCGCGTCTCGGACGAGACCGGCACCTGATACGTGTCGAGGCGGGACACGACGGGGGCGTACATGGCATCCGCCGCACTAAAGGCGCCGTAGAGGAAACTCCCGCCCGCACCAAAGCGCCGCCGCGCATCGTTCCACAAGCCTTCGAGCCGGCGGACATTATCGGCGACGTCGGAGCCGAGATCGCGCGGCGCGAAACGCTTGGCGAGGTTCATCGGGCACGCTGCGCGCAATGCCTGGAAGCCGGCGTGCATCTCGTTCGAGATCGCCCGCGCATGCGCACGCGCCTGCTTGTCGGCCGGCCACACCCCTTTGTCGGGGAAACGCTCGTGGAGATACTCGATGATCGCGAGGCTCTCCCAGACGGTGATGTCGCCGTCAACAAGACACGGCATCTTGCCCGCCGGAGACACGTCGAGCATCCGCCCTTTCGAGTCCGGGAAATACATCGGGATCACCGTCTCATCGAACGGGATATCGAGCGCGGTCATCAGGATCCACGGCCTGAGCGACCAGGAGGAGTAGAGCTTGTTGGCGACGTAGAGGTGCATGGCGTTTTCTCGGTGAGAGCGCAGCTCAGTTCGGGGACTGCCGCCACGGCGGCATCAGATTGTCGTTGGCCAATGCTTCGAGCGCAGTGATATCGCCCGCATCGACGGCGGCCATCGCAGCAGCAGCGAGCCGATCGCAGGCCGCGATTGCCTCGCCGGTAAGTTGCCTGCTCGCAGCGTCGGCACGCCGCCAGCTATCCCATGCCGACACGTGACGATTGGCGACCGCCAGCACATCGCGGTGCAGGTTCATGCTAAGGAACCACAGGCCACGCGCATCGCCATGACCGAATTCGTCCACGCCTGCGCCACCTGAGCGCACGCGCATCCACGCAGCGGTGGCATTGAGATAGGCGCCCGCTGGCAGATCGGCCGGATCGAACGTGATCGCCAATGCATCACGCTGGAACTGGTCGAGCTGCGCGTCGGCGATGGCCCAGCGTTGCTGGCCGGCGATCCAATACTCGCAGATCCAGTGGTCCGCATATTTGACGCTCTCGAAGTAGGTCGCGAAACCGCACCGCACGCGCGCCGGGATGCCGCGATGCCGCATCGCACTGCACGCGAGCAGCGCGAAGTCGCGGCAGGTGCCGAACGGACGCGCGAGCGGCGCGCGCGCAGCTGCGAGCGGCCCCGCGAAACGCTGCTGGATCTCAGCGAGACGTTCGGCAACAGGCTTCGTGTCGCGCGGCAGCGGCGTGCCGGGTGGGATGCCGTACTTGTCGGCCCACGACGTGTGCACGATCAGCCCCGACAGCACGCTGCACACGCCCGACGCGCCCGCCGGCAAAGCGTCGTAGAGCGACGCAAGGCCAGCGGGATGCGTCAGCGCATCGTGCTGTACGTAATGCTGCAGAGTGTCGGAGGGCATCATGGTGTCCGCCCAGGGTATCGAGGGCCCAATCGTCGGTGCTGCGCAGGCTCGAAGGGCCTACACCAGCACCTTGCCTTCCTTGCCGATCGCCTTGTCGATCTCCTCCGCCGAGACATTCTCGCCCAGCAGCATCTGATTGTGCGCCTTGCCGGACGGGATCATCGGGAAGCAGTTGGCGAGCGCGGCGACGCGGCAGTCGAAGATCACCGGCTTGTCCTTGACCGCGATCATCGCCTTGATCGCATCGTCGAGGTCGGCGGCGTTGTCGCAACGCATGCCGACACCGCCGTACGCCTCCGCGAGCTTGACGAAGTCAGGCAGCGCCTCGGTGTAGCTCTCCGAGTACCGATTGCCGTGCAGCAGCTGCTGCCACTGGCGCACCATGCCCATGTACTGGTTGTTGAGGATGAAGATCTTGATCGGCGCGTCATACTGAACCGCCG
>CAZKZT010000396.1:0-3376 GCA_964557265.1 uncultured Hyphomicrobium sp. | reverse complement strand
CGTGAATCAGACTCTCAATCAAATACATGGAGCGCGTTGGCGCGACCGCACCGATCCCACTAAAGGCTGACGCGCACTAGCCCGCGCGCTCGGCCAATTGTCGCCTTAGCTGCCGCATTTCCTCGAAACGCTTGGTCACATCGCGCAGGATCGCGGCCATGCCGATGATGTGATGATCAGCGTTGCGCAACAGAATGATGGTGAACTCAACCGAGATCTGCCGACCATCCTTCGCAACGGCCGGCACAGACAGCAGATCGCCGGCGCCGTAGCGGGTCTGTCCGCTCTCCATAACCTGCAGCCAGCCGTCCCAATGCCGCTTGCGCAGCCGCTCCGGAATGATCAGATCCAGTGAGGCACCGACCGCTTCCGCTTCGGCGAATCCGAAAATGCGGGCGGCACCAGAATTCCAGAAGCAGATGTTGCCTTGCCGATCTGTCGCCAGAATGGCGTCGGCCGGCGAACTCAGAACTGCCTCTCCGAGTTGGGCTCTGATCTCAGCAAACGATTCCTGCATCTCACGTACCCCTTTGTCAGGCGTAATCGTCACTCGCTGCAAGGGCAAATGAATGAAATTGGATGATGGCTGCAAAAAATTTGCACGATAGGCGTTGCCAGGTCGGCATTCCCGTCAGGCGGAATGCGGCGTACATCAAAACGTGAAGTGCATCGTCAGTCATGACAGTCCGTCGGATCGTCCGCCTAGGCGTTGCGTCATCTCCTTAACGAGGTATCATCGATGCATATTTACACAGCGGCGTCGCCGGCTCACACGCGCCGTGTGCGCCAGAGAAGGCCGGGAAGGAAGTGCCATGACGGATCATGCTCCGTCGGCTAGGCGCCGGAAAGCAGCGACGCGCACGCTGTCGCACACCGTTCGCGCCAAGCGCGCCTATGCTGCACCTTCATCTGACGATGGCCGGCGGATCCTCGTTGATCGGATCTGGCCGAGAGGCGTCCGTCGGGACCAGCTTGCGCTCGACGACTGGTTGAAGGACGTAGCACCCAGCAACGACCTGCGACGATGGTTCAATCACGATCCGGAACGGTGGCCGGAGTTCGTCGTCCGCTACCGTGCGGAACTCGCCAAACCGCCAGCCAGCGAGGCTCTTGCCAGCCTCAAAGCATGCGCCCGTCGGGGAACCTTGACCCTGGTCTATGCGGCACGCGACGAGAGGCACAACAATGCCATCGCCTTGCGCGACATCCTCGCTGAGTAGACCGCGAGCGAGATCAGCTCCAGGCTCAGGGCATTGACCGGTGCGCGATGAAGAACGATCTCAGCGATGCCATCAGCGACGGAACAGCGTAGGGACTTGCTGCTCGCTGCCGACTCCTTTCGCAATCGCTTTGATCACAATGCATCAGAGCGTCATGCGACGAGTAACGCGCTCGCGCTGTCCAGCGGCACCGGCTCGTCGGAAAGAAGACGATCCGCGATATCGTCCTCCCAGCTCAGGCTCGCGAGGTTCTGCGGCCGGCCACCATTCAATCGATGCTCGAGCACCAGGCGCGCGAGCAGCATCCGCCGCGCATCGCCGCCGCCAAGACCGATCTTCATGCCCTCCACGGCCATCAGCACGGCCGTCGTCGCATGATAAAGCTGGCCGGCGGCAATCCGGCAGAAGCGCTCGTGCTTGGGATCGGAGGCGACCTCCTCGGCGAAACGGAAAGCGTCCGCAACACTGCCTTCGAGCCGCGTCCGGAATTGTCCCGGCAGGCGATTTGCACCATCGAGACGTCCCATAAGATCCTCGCGCAAGGCCTTGTGCGCACCGACCTTGCCGACCGCACGCTGCACCGCATCGAGCGCGTTGATGTTGCTCGTGCCCTCCCAGATCAAACCGAGATGCGCGTCGCGCACCAGCCGCGCGTTCGGCCAATCCTCGATATAGCCGTTGCCGCCACGCGCTTCCATCGCACCGGTCGCGACCGTCACGTTGTCGCGACATGCGCGATACTTGGCGATCGGCGTCAGCATCCGCAGGACTTGCTCATAGCGCTTGTCGTTGGATGCTTCCCCGGTCGCGTAGGAGGCATACATGACCGCCGTGAGCGCCTGCTCGGTCGGCACCATGAGCTTCAGAAGCTGGCGCCGCATCAACGGATGCTCGATCACCGATCGACCGAACGCATTGCGATGGCGGCTCGCGACCAGCGCCTCGTTGAGGCAGCGGCGCATCATGCCCGCGGCGCGCGTCAGGTGCGAGATGCGGCTCGAGTTGACCATGACCAGCATGTGCTTGAGGCCCTGGTCGAGATTGCCGAGGTGATACGCCACGGCCCCCTCGAACATGATCTCGCCACTCGCCATGCCCTTGCTGCCGAGCTTGTCCTTGAGGCGCATGATCCGATAGGCGTTGCGCGTGCCGTCATCCAGCGTCTTGGGCATCAGGAAGAGACCCAGCCCTTTGCCGCCGGCCTCAGCGCCTTCCGGACGCGCGAGCAGCACCGACAGCTCGGCATCGACATTCGAGCAGAACCACTTCTCGCCCCACAGCCGCCACTGGTCGCCGTCGCGCACGGCTGTCAGCTCCGCCGCGCCGACGTCGGATCCGCCGGCCTTCTCGGTCATGAACTGCGCGCACTTGAGCAGCGTATCCATGTCCTGCGACCAGATGCGGTCGAGATATTTTGCCTTGATCGCGTCGCTGCCGAAGCGGTGGATCAGCTCCGAGGAACTGTCGGTGAGATTGACGGGGCAGAGCAGTCCGAACTCGGCCTGGGCAAACAGGTAGTGGAAGAGGTACTTGGCGATGGGTGGCATGGCCGCCGGCCAGCCGAGCACACCGCCGCGATGAGACATGGCGTGCATGCCGAACTGGCCAAACGCAATCGCCTCCATTTCACGATAGGCCGGATGAAACTCGACCCACTCCTCGTCACGGCCGAAGGCATCGCGCGGATGAAGCTGCGGGGTATGGCGCTCCGCCGCATCCGAGAGGGCGCCGAGCCTGCCGCCGCCGAGCTCTCCGAGCTTCGACAGATGCGGCGCGAGATGTGCCAGCAGCGCCCCGTCCATATAAAGCGGCAGCAGACTGCGCACACTGTGGTCGATCTCGAAGAAATTCAGTCCGCGACAGCTCGGGGCAATGTGCGCGGAGCGGCGCGCGGTGGCGGTGCGCGAATTTGCGGGCACGGTCGTCGCTTGGGGCGCATCCGTCAAAGCGGTGGTCATGGAAGTCTCCTTCACTCGGGTCTCACGAAGCATCTGGATATGCGCGCTCTAAAGGGCGGCGCGGCGTGCTCAGCGTGGCCGCAACATACGCCTGGAGCACGTCCAACTTTGATGGAAACACATGAGCTCGGCGGACGTGCTCCATGCTTTTGATTTAGAGTCGATCGGCCCCCAAGGCATCACACCAGAACGCTACCG
>CAZKZT010000395.1:0-3389 GCA_964557265.1 uncultured Hyphomicrobium sp. | reverse complement strand
GGCACGCCGCAGGACCCTACCGGCCCTTTCCCTGGCGAGACGTGATGCGTGCCGGCTTCGGCCTGCTCCGTCTCGCCCCTGCCATTCTCTGGTCCATGACCCCGCGCGAGTTCGCCGCGGCGATCGAAGGTGCCCTCGGCTCGCAAACGCCGGCGGACCTCCTTGATCGGCGCGCGCTCGACGCTCTCATCGCCCGCTATCCTGATAGCTAGGAACGTCCCGTTCATGACCGAAGAAGCCACAAACTGGCAAGTCAACGTCAGCGCCGACACCTCTGCACTCCGTGAGGAATTGCAGCGCACCTCCACCGTCGGGCGACAGTTCAGCCGCGCCATGATCTCCGCCTTCGACGGCATCGCCATCCGTGGCCGCTCGCTGGGTGATGTTCTGCGCAGCCTCGCACTGTCTCTGTCTCGGATGGTGCTCAACGCCGCCATGAAGCCGCTCGACAAAGCGATCAGCGGTCTCTTCGGCAACATCTTCTCCGGTGGTCTTGCCTTCGCGCACGGCGGCGTCCTGCAACGCGGCACACCGGTTCCGTTCGCCAAGGGCGGCGTCATCGCATCACCTGTCTCCTTTCCGTTGACCGGCAACCGCGTCGGACTCGCCGGTGAGCGCGGCCCCGAAGCCATCATGCCCCTCACGCGAACCGCCGACGGTCGGCTCGGCGTCGCCACCAGCGGCAACGCCGCGCCGCACATCACCATCAACATCGCCACGCCCGACGTCGATGGCTTCGCTCGCTCTCAGACTCAGATCGCCGCGCTTGCGTCGCGCGCCCTCGGCCGCGCCGCCCGGAACACATAATCTCGCGCTGTCCGGAGCCCCGTCACCATGAATTTCCACGAAATCCGATTTCCCACCGCCATCTCGCGCGGTGCGACCGGCGGCCCCGAGAGACGGACGGACGTCGTCGCACTCGGCTCCGGCTTCGAAGAGCGCAACACCCGCTGGGCCGACTCGCGCCGCAGCTACAATGCCGGTTACGGCGTGAAGTCGCTCGATGACCTGCACGCGGTCATCGCCTTCTTCGAGGAGCGCCGCGGCCGCCTCTACGGGTTCCGCTGGAAGGATCACGCCGACTGGCGCTCGTGCCCGCCCTCCGCCACACCGACCGCCGTCGATCAACTGCTCGGCATCGGAGATGGTGCCCTCGCCATGTTCGCGCTCACAAAGCGCTACGGGTTCGCGCACGCGCCCTGGCAGCGCCCCATCACCAAGCCCGTCTCCGGCAGTGTCCTTGTCGCCGTCGACGGCGCGCCGTTAACTCTCGGCACCGACGTCGTCGTCGACACGACCAACGGCACGCTCACCTTCCAACCCGGCCAAATTCCCGGCGACGGCGCGACAGTCACTGCCGGCTTCGACTTCGATGTCCCCGTCCGCTTCGACACCGACAAACTCGAAGTGAGCCTTCAGGGTCTCAACCACGGCGCCATTCCTTCGATTCCAATCGTGGAGGTCCGGGTATGAAATCCTTGAGCCCCGCGCTTTCTGCTCACCTTCAGTCCGGCGCCACGACACTTTGCTGGTGCTGGCGCCTCACGCGCCGCGACGGATCGCGTCTCGGCTTCACCGACCACGATCACGACGTCACCTTCGACGACACCATCTTCGAGGCGGCCAGCGGCTTCACCGCCAGCGAAATCCGCGAACAGGTTGGCCTCAGCGTCGACAACCTCGAAGTCGCGGGCGCGCTCACGTCGGATCATCTCTCCGAAATTGCGCTTGGCGCCGGCGACTTCGATGATGCGGGCATCGAAATCTTTCGCGTCAACTGGCAGGATGCTGCGCAACGCGTGCTCGTGCGCAAAGGTTCACTCGGCGAAGTCCGCCGCACCGGCACCGCTTTCACGGCCGAGGTGCGCGGCCTCGCCCACTACCTCCAGCAGCCGCGCGGGCGCCTCTTCCAGTACACCTGCGATGCCGACCTCGGCGATGCCCGCTGCGGCATTGATCTCGACAATCCTGCTTACCGGGGCCTCGGCACCATAAACGCCATCATTGATGTCCGGCGTCTCACCGTCGATGGACTCGACGATTACGCTTCCGGCTGGTTCACCCGCGGCATGATCACCTTCACGTCCGGCGCCAATGCTGGACGCGCGATGGAGATCAAGCGTCACATCACACGCGGCAGCCAGGTCGAAATCGAGCTGTGGCAGTCCATGGGCGCGCCGATCGCCATCGGCGATTCGCTCCTCGCGACCGCCGGCTGCGACAAGCGCATGGAGACCTGCGCGGCGCGCTTCGCAAACGCGATCAACTATCGCGGCTTTCCGCACATGCCCGGCAATGACTTCATCACCGCTGTTGCTGAACCGGGTCACGTCCCCGCAACCGGAGCATCGCCGACATGAGCTATTCGCGTAACGACATCGTTGTCGAAGCACGCCGCTGGCTCGGCACGCCATATCATCATCAAGCGAGCCTCCGCGGTGTCGGCACTGACTGCCTCGGACTCGTTCGTGGCGTATGGCGTGCGCTGCACGGCGCCGAAGCCGAGCCGGTTCCGGCGTACTCGCGGGACTGGGCTGAAGCCACCGGTGACGAGACCATGCTTGCCGCTGCCCGCCGTCACCTGCGCGAGATCGACCGCGCCGCCGCGCAGCCCGGCGACGTCCTGATCTTTCGCTTCCGCGCCTATGCCGTCGCCAAGCACGTGGCGATCCTCGCAGGCCCCACGCGCATGATCCATGCTGTGGAAGGCCTCGCGGTCGCCGAGGTCGCGCTCGTGCCGTGGTGGCAGCGACACACCGTCGCCGCGTTCTCCTTCCCACGGGTCACCTGCTGATGGCCACACTCGCTCTCGCGGTTGCTGGCGCTGCGGTCGGCTCGGCGCTCCTGCCAGCCGGTTTCACTGTGCTCGGCGCCACCGTCACCGGTGCCATGATCGGCACCCAGATCGGTGCACTCGCCGGCAGCTACGTCGACCAGGCCTTGCTCGGCGCGTCTGGGCAATCGCGCGCCGTCGGCGGCCCGCGACTTGATGACCTCAAGGTCACGGCCTCGACAGAGGGTGCCGCGATACCGCGCCTCATCGGACGCGCGCGTCTTGGCGGACAGGTCATATGGGCGACACCGTTCGAGGAAGAGGTGCTCAGCAACAGCGGCGGCGGCAAGGGCGGCTCGAGGAGTGGCAGCAGCGGTCGCGCGTACCGTTACTACGGCAACTTCGCCGTCGCGCTGTGCGAAGGCACCATTGCCTCGATCGGTCGCGTATGGGCCGATGGCAAGGAGCTAGATCTCACGGGGCTCAACTGGCGACTGCACACCGGCGGCGACAACCAGGAGCCTGATGCCCTCATCATCGCCCACCAAGGCGCGGCCTCAGCTCCCGCCTATCGAGGCGTTGCCTACATCGTGTTCGAGCGCATGCTGCTTGAGTC
>CAZKZT010000394.1:961-3393 GCA_964557265.1 uncultured Hyphomicrobium sp. | reverse complement strand
AGAGAAATATCTTCTACGGGATGGGTGTAAACCCGTAAGCAAATGTTCAGTGTCGTGATCTAATTATCGAGGACGCTATCGACGTGCCGGACTTATGAGGGGTCGGGATGGAAATGGGTCGAATCGAGAGTTTGTTCGAGGCGTACCGCAGCAAGCGGGCGCTCTTCGAGTACTTCGCCGCGGACTACGCTTCGTCGGATCCGGGCGAGGCGCGCCGGCAGTCGATCAACTTGCATCAGGCCGAAGCGGCAATGTTTGAAGCGCTGGTGGCCCTGCGCGCGGCCCGAAGCGGTCGCGCGGCCCTGGCTGAAACGGATGGTGGGCGGTGAGGGGATCGAACCCCCGACATCTTCGGTGTAAACGAAGCGCTCTACCGCTGAGCTAACCGCCCATCCCTGCAGCCCGGTGGATGCCCCGAGCCCGCCGCAAGCCTCTAGCCTTTGCAGGCTGTCGCTGTAAACCCCGCTTCCGCGCGCGGCCCGCCGCGATCGCGGTTAACCACGCTTAACTGAACCTTCATCTCTGGCAGCTAAATTGAACGCAGTATCCAATGAGCGCTGGGTTCAAGTGGCTGAAGCCACGACTTTAGATGCCTCCCGCTTCCTGAAAGAGCCGCGAACTGACGCGGCTCTTTTTTTGCCTGCGGCTCGGTTTGAACTGGCCAGGGCTCAAAGCACTTTGCCGGGATTGAGCAGGCCCTTGGGGTCGAGCGCCCCCTTGATGCGCCGCATCAGGTCGAGCTCAATCGGATTCTTGAGCCGTGCCAGCTCCTCGCGCTTCATGTAGCCGATGCCGTGCTCGGCCGAGATCGAGCCGTCCATCGCGGTGACGACATCGTGCACCGCGCTCATGATCTCGTCCCACTTGGCGAGGAACACCGCGTCGTCCATGCCGACCGGCTTGGCGATGTTGTAGTGCACGTTGCCATCGCCGAAGTGGCCGACCGGTAGCGGCCGCGAGCCGGGGCAGATCTTCTCGACCGCCGCGCCCGCACGCTCGATGAACTCCGGGATGCGTGCCACCGCGACCGAGATGTCGTGCTTGACGTTGCCGCCTTCCGGCCGCTGCGCTTCCGAGATCGACTCGCGGATCACCCACAGGTCGCGGGCCTGGCTGGGTGACTGCGCAATCGCGGCGTCCACGATCAGGCCCGTCTCGTGCGCGTGCACGAGGATGTCCTCCATCTGCGCCTGTGCCGCGCCGTCAGCCTTGGCGCCGGAGATTTCGAGCAGCACGTACCACGGATACTGGGTCGCGAACGGATCGCGCGCGCCCTTGATGTGGCGCAGCACGATGTCGACCATCAGCCGCGGAATGAATTCGAACGCGGTCAGCGTCGAGCCCGCGCGCCCCTGCGCCTCGGACAGCAGCGTCATCGCCTTGTCGATCGAGGGCAGCGCCACCATTGCGGTTGCCATCTCGGCCGGACGCGGCAGCAGCCGCAGCACCGCCGCGGTGATGATGCCGAGCGTGCCTTCCGAGCCGATGAACAGGTCGCGGAGGTCGTAGCCGGTGTTGTCCTTCTTCAGCGCGCGCAGGCCGTTCCACACGCGTCCGTCCGCGAGCACGACTTCGAGCCCGAGCACCTGCTGGCGTGTGTTGCCGTAGGCGAGCACGCCGACGCCGCCCGCATTGGTGCCGAGGTTGCCGCCGATCCGGCAGCTCCCCTGCGACGGCAGCGCCAGCGGGAACAGGCGGCCGGCCTTCTCGGCGACGTCCTGGCATTCCTGCAGGGTCAGGCCCGCCTCGACCGTCATGCTGGTGCCCGCCGGATCGACGTGGCGCACCTTGGTCATGCGCGCGACCGAGATGACGATCTCGCCGTGCTGGGGAATCTGGCCGCCGACCAGGCCGGTGTTGCCCGCCTGCGGAACGACGGCGAGGTTCAGCTCATTGGCCAGCGCCATGACGCGGCTGACTTCGTCGGTCGAGGCCGGGCGCAGCACCAGCGCCGAGAGGCCGACGTACTTGTCACGCAGCTCCTTGAGGTAGGGGAGCTGGGCGTCGGGATCGGTGAGCGCGTGGGCCTTGCCGACGATCGCGGCGAAGCGGTCGACGATCTCGGGCGGCAGCGTGCGGGGATGGGGCGACATCTCGTTCATGGCGGGCTCGTGCGTATCCTTGGGCGTTCCTCATGGCAGTCGCCGCATCCGGGCGGAATGGCCTCGGCGCGGTGATGCTCCATGGTGGATGGATACGGCGGATCGGGTCCAGGTGCCAGCGGGAACGGTCGCGGGGCTGGGGTGCAGGGAGGGGAGGGTGCTGTCAGCGGCCAACTTTTTTGAGCTTGGGTATAGCGCGTCGCATATACTCGTCGAATAGCGGCACCGTGAATGCAGTGTCTCCGTGTGACGGCGAATATATCATTCCTTTCTTTATTAGAGCGCTCCTCGTAGGGGCCACGGAGGTTGATTTAACTCCAAGCGCTTCGG
>CAZKZT010000394.1:0-951 GCA_964557265.1 uncultured Hyphomicrobium sp. | reverse complement strand
GCCAGCGGGAACGGTCGCGGGGCTGGGGTGCAAGGGAGGGGAGGGGGCAGCTGCTAGCCAGAGCGGAGGGGGAGGGCAACTCCGAACTCAGCAAGAACGAAAAGCAAGGCCACAACGGCCGATACAAAAAGGGCAAACATTGTCATGCGCCAGCCGCGACGGTAGTGGCGAAACGTGTCGTCTACGAGTGAGCGCGTGTGAAAGAGGGCGAAACGTGGCTCAACGGCGGCCTGCGTTTCGACTGGGCGGGCAGCCCAGCAGAGAAGAAAAGCTGCTGCAACGTGAAGGAATAGCGCAACCGAACCGGCAATACGAATCGGTGCCGTCCCTGATGAAAGCGCAGCGCCTTGGATAGCGGCTAGGATCGCATTGAACTGTGTGAGTGTGCCGCTCGCGGCAAGATAGGTATTCTGGGCGGCCTCCACCGTTGTTTGGATCTCGATGCGACGACGCTACATGCTGCAAGGGCAGGGCGGCTGAGCTGAATTGCTCCCATCCACACCCTGCCGTGCACCGTCCTCGCGGGCGTGCTAAGGAGCGCGGCGGGCGGCATCTGGACGCCCTCGGAACCATCACTGTAGGGAAGCCGACATGCTGAGAGCTGGCGCTCGCGATTTCGTGCACGCGGTCCGGCGTGCCGTGGGCAACAACCCCTATGCGGGAGAGGTGGACGCGTTCTTCCTGTCTAAGGTCAACGGCCTGATCCACGTCGGTGCCAACGTCGGCCAGGAGCGCTACAAGTACGATCACTTCGGCCTCGATGTGGTGTGGGTCGAACCTCTGCCGGACGTGTTCGCCCTGCTCAGCCAGAATATCCGCCGGCTGTCGCGACAGCGCGCGTTCCAGCGGCTGCTGTCGGACGCTGACGGCCGCGAATACGACTTCCACGTTGCGAGCAACCGCGGCGCCTCGTCGTCGCTGCTCGAACCGGCCGCGCATCAGGAGATGTTT
>CAZKZT010000393.1:0-3400 GCA_964557265.1 uncultured Hyphomicrobium sp. | reverse complement strand
CCGAACTCCCGGTTACAGATCTCGGCGAGCTTGGCGACGCCGTCCCGGATGGTCTGTTCGTCCGGATTGGCGAAGCAGATGCGCAGGCGCGAGCCACCATGCTTGGGATCAACCGACCACTCGGCGCCAGGATTGATCGCCACGCCTTCCTTGCCCGCGACCTGGAACAGCTTCGTCGTGTCGACGGCATCGGGCAGCTTGATCCATAGGAAGATGCCGCCCTCAGCCGGCTCGAACTCGGCCGCGGTGCCGAAGTTGGCGCCGAGTGCTTCAACCAGCACATCGAGCTTGCGCTTGAGCGTCTTCCTGAGCTTGACGACGTGATCGTCGAAGCGGCCGTTGCAGTATTCCGCCATCACCATCTGCTCGATCGCGCCCGTGCCGGCATCCGACTTGAGCGCCAGCAAACGGCTCATCACCGGCCAGCTCGCAACGACGTAGCCAAGGCGCAGCGCCGGCGCGATCGACTTCGAGAACGAACCGATGTGAATGACGCGGTCGTCCCCGGTGATGCCGCGCATGGCCTGCGGACGCTCGCCGCTCCACACGAGATCCGAGTAGCACTCGTCCTCGAAAATCGGCACGCCGTAGCTCTCGCACAGCTTGATGAGCGCATGGCGGCGCTCCAGCGGCATCACGCTTGCCGTCGGATTCTGCACGGTCGGGATCGTGTAGACGTACTTCGGACGGACACCCTTCGCCTTGAGATCGGCGAGCACGCGGCCAAGCGCATCGACATCGATGCCCTGCGTGTCGAGCGGCGCCTCGACGATGTTGACGCCGAACTTCTTCACGCGTGAGATCGAGCCGCCGTAGGTGACCTGCTCCATGATGATCGTGTCGCCCTTGTCGAGCAGCATCTGGTTGACCAGATCGAGACCCTGCAGCGAGCCCGATGTGATCAGGATCTCATCGACAGTGCATGTGATGCCCGCGTCCTTGGCGAGCTTCTTCATGAGGAACTCGCGGAGCGGCAGATAGCCCTGCGGCCCGCTGTTGAGGCCGTAGGTCGCGAGCGTCGCCCCTTCGCGCTTCAGCACGGCACTCGCCGCCGCGACGAGATCATCAACCGGGATGCTCCCCGAGTCGTTGTGACCACCGACGAAGTTGTACTTCGGAAAACCGTTGTACTTGACGGCGGCTGCGGGCAAATCGGCGCGGAACAGCGTATCGTAGTTGATCATTACGGGCGTTTCCTCGGGAGGTTTCGTTCGTTGGGATAAGTTTGTGTCTACTCGGCCGCATCCTTGCGCGCGCCGGAATAGCGCGTCTCGGCTTCGTAGTAGGCCTCGAAGCCGACGATGCGCTTGATGTCCTCGAAGCTCGTCAGCCGATCGGCGGGATGGCGTTCGCGCTTCATCTCGGCAAGGGACTCGGTGACGGCGCGCATCGCCGCCGAGAACAGCGTCAGCGGGAAGATCGCGAGATTGAAACCGAGCTCGTGCAGACGCGCCATCGGCGGGATCGGCGTCTTGCCGCCTTCGACCATGTTGGCCATGTGGATGCCCGGCGCTTCCTTGGTCACGCGCGCCATCTCCGCTTCCGACTGCGGCGCCTCGACGAACAGGATGTCCGCACCCGCGTCGCGGAACGCATTGGCGCGCCAGATCGCATCGTCGAGACCATTGACCGCGCGGGCATCCGTACGCGCCAGAATCAGAATGTCACCACCGCCGCGGCGCACCTGCTCGCGCGCATGCGCTGCCGCGCGGATGCGATCGAGCGCCTCGTTGCGATCGACGACGAGCTTGCCTTTGGTGTGGCCGCAGCGCTTCGGCGCGAGCTGATCCTCGATCATGATCGATGCGGCGCCCGCCTGCGCGTAACCGGCAACCGTGCGCTCGACGTTGAGCGCGTTGCCCCAGCCGGTATCACCGTCGCCGATCACCGGGATCGGCGTCGCGGCGCAGATGTTGCGCACCTGATCGGCCATCTCGGCGTAGGAGATGAGCCCGGCGTCGGGCATCCCGAGCCGCGCGGCGGAAACCGCGAAGCCCGACATGAAGGTGAAAGGAAAACCGGCCTCGCCGATCATCTTGGCCGACAGGGCGTCCCAGCAGCAGGGCACCATGTGGCAGCGATCCTCAGAGAGCATCGCACGCAGAGCATCCGCCTTCGTCATCGTCTCCGTTCCCGTTGGCTCACGCCTCGAAGCGCGCAAGCTCTTGTTGCATCCAACATTGCAGACACCGCCCATCGCGACAACTGGCCCGGCATCACCGGATTTCAGCCATGCAGCCGCAGCCTTGGCCGACGCCGCGCGAAAGACTATTGTCCGGACAACTATAACGAGTACGGGAGAACGTCCATGGCGACGACCACGCAAGGTGATGAGATTCGTGCCTTCTGGCAGCCGGGCTGCACGAGCTGCCTGCGCATGAAGGAATTTCTACAGCGCCACGGCGTGCCATTCACGTCGGTGAACGTGCTCGAGGACAAGGGCGCGATGGAGGAGCTGGCTTCGCTCGGCTATCGTACTGTCCCGATCATCCGTCGCGGCGACCAGTCGGCCAACGGGCAGGTCCTGCGCGACGTCGCGCGCGTCGCCGGCATTCCCTATGGCGGCACCAAGATCCATCCGCCCGCCGAGCTGATGCGGCGCCTCAACGAGGTGCAGGGCGCAGCGCGGCGCTTCCTCGGCCAGCTCCCCGACGACAAGATCAACAACTTCCTGCCCAACCGCCCGCGCACCTACGCGCAGCTCGCCTATCACATCTTCAACATCGCGGACGCCTGGCTCGAGCACGAGGTCGACGGCGATCCGCTGAAGGAAGGCGCCTACAATCGCGTGCCGCCGCCGGAAATGGACACCAAGGCGAAAGTGCTCGCGTATGGCGAGGACGTGCAGCGCCGTCTCGACGCGTGGTGGACGAACAAGGGCCCGTCGACGAACTTCCAGGACAAGGCCAGCGTCTACTACGGCGATCAGTCGAAGCACGAGTTCTTCGAGCGCACGACGTGGCACTCGGGCCAGCATGTGCGGCAGTACACGCTGCTGCTGCGGACACTCGGCATCGAGCCCGATCGCGCCCTCCCCGATACGATGTGGGACGGCCTGCCGATGCCCGAGAAAGTGTGGGACGACGAGAAGCCGTTCGTGGCGGCTTGATCTTGTTTTCCGCGGTCGAGCACGCCGTCGTGCGAAGCACGCCTTCGGCATGACGGCTACGCGCGCCGCGGCACGGCCTCGCCGGTCGGCATTCTCACCTCGCGGCCTTCGGCCGCCACCTCTTCCCCTTCTGCCCATTGTCTTCAATGCGAAGACGGGGAAGAGAAAAGGCGGCGCCCCGTGAAAGACGCCGCCCTATTTGTCTAGAGCCTGATCGGTCGAGATGGAAGCGCTTCAGCTTCCATCGAGAGCGTGAATCAGACTCTCAATCAAATACATAGAGCGCGCTCG
>CAZKZT010000392.1:0-3420 GCA_964557265.1 uncultured Hyphomicrobium sp. | reverse complement strand
TGATGAACCGGCGGTGTAGCGTCCGACGCTTGTTGGGGACGCCAGTTCCGGGTTGAGCATAATTCCTTCTCCCCGCAGGCGGGGAGAGGGGGAAGACGAGCATCGTAGAAAGAAGACCGAGCTCCCATGCCTATGCGCCTTTCGACATCCGACACCGACTTCGAGACCGCCTTCCGCGCCTTCCTGGCGCAGAAGCGCGAAGTGTCCGAGGACGTCGATGCGCAGGTGCGTGCGATCATCGCGGAGGTGCGTGCGCGTGGTGACGCTGCGCTTGCGGAATACACGCAGCGCTTCGATCGTTTCGATGTGGCTGCACGGGGCATCCGCATTGCCGCTGATGAGGTCGCTGCGGCGGTCGCTGGTGCTGACGCCGAGACGGTCGACGCATTGGTGCTCGCGCGCGATCGCATCGCCAGCTACCACCAGCGCCAGCTCCCGCAGGACGATCTCTACCGGGACGCGCTCGGCGTTGAACTCGGCGGGCGGTGGACGGCGGTCGAAGCGGTCGGGCTTTACGTGCCAGGAGGGACTGCGTCCTATCCGAGCTCCGTACTCATGAATGCGGTCCCCGCGAAGGTCGCTGGCGTGCCGCGCATCGTGATGGCGGTACCGTCGCCCGACAACCACCTCAATCCGCTGGTGCTGGTGGCGGCGCATCTCGCCGGCGTCGAGGAGATTTATCGCATCGGCGGCGCGCAGGCGGTGGCGGCGCTTGCCTATGGTACGGCGACGATTGCACCGGTCGCGAAGATCGTCGGACCTGGCAACGCCTACGTCGCTGCTGCCAAGCGGCAGGTGTTCGGCACCGTCGGTATCGACTCGATTGCCGGGCCGTCCGAGGTGCTGGTGATTGCCGATCGCGACAACGATCCCGAGTGGATCGCCGCCGACCTGCTCGCGCAGGCGGAGCACGACACGGCCGCCCAGTCGATCCTGATGACGGATGATGCCGCGTTCGGCGAGGCGGTGGCGGCGGCCGTCGAGCGGCAGATCGCGGTGCTGCCGCGTGGCGCCATCGCGGCGGAGAGCTGGCGCGATTTCGGGGCGATCATCCTGCTCCGCGATCTCGATGAAGCGCCGGCGCTCGCGGACCGGATTGCCGCCGAGCATCTCCAGATCGCGACGCGCGAGCCGGACCGTCTCGCCGACGCCATCCGCAATGCAGGTGCGATTTTCCTCGGCGCGCACACGCCAGAGGTCGTTGGCGATTACGTCGCGGGCTCCAACCACGTGCTGCCGACGGCGCGGAGCGCGCGTTTCTCGTCGGGTCTCGGTGTCCTCGATTTCATGAAGAGGACGTCCATTCTGCGCCTCGACGAAGCCTCGCTCGCCGCGCTCGGTCCGGCGGCGATGCGTCTTGCGCGCGCGGAAGGGCTCGAGGCGCATCGCCGCTCGGTGGGCATCCGGCTCGGCCCCAACGCGTTGCCGAAGGAGGGGGCGTGAGCGACACTCCCGATCCTCCGCGCGATCGGCTCGTTGCGATCAAACTTGACGAGGCCTCGATTGCGCGCGGCAACTCGAACACCGCGCATGAGCGCGAAGTCGCGATCTACGACATACTCGACACCAACACGTTCGTGGTCGAAGGGCGTGATGATGGCCCCTATGCGCTGAAGCTGTCGATCGTCGAGGACCGGCTCGTCTTCACCGTCGATACCGAACCCGCGACCGGCGAACACTCGTTCCTCTTGTCGCTGTCGCCGCTGCGCCGCGTGATGAAGGACTACTTCCTCATTTGCGAGAGCTACTACGCCGCGATCCGTACGGCGCCGCCATCGAAGATCCAGGCCATCGACATGGGACGCCGCGGTCTCCATGACGACGGCAGCCGCCAGCTGATGGAGCGCCTCAACGGCAAGATCACCGTCGACCACGACACGGCGCGGCGGTTGTTCACGCTGATCTGCGCACTGCACTGGAAAGGCTGACGCGGATGTCCGTGCCCGGCGCCAGCAAAGACGGCGGGATACGCGAGTTGCCGGGCGCCGTGCTGTTCGCTTGCACCATGAATGTGGTCCGCTCGCCGATGGCGGCAGCGATCCTGCGCCATCTTGCCGGACGAAACGTCTATGTCGCATCGGCGGGCGTGCGTGCCGGTGAAGCCGATCCCTTCGTCACCGCGGTGATGGAAGAGATCGGCATCGACTTGTCGCGCCACGCTCCGCTGGCGCTGGCAAACCTCGACGACACCTCGTTCGACCTCATCATCTCGCTGTCGCCGGAAGCGCATCACTCCGCGCTGGAGCTGACACGGACGATGGCCGTCGACGTCGAGTACTGGCCGACGTTCGACGCCTCGCTGATGGTCGGGCAGGGCAATCGCGAGCAGACATTGGATGTCTACCGGCGCGTGCGCGACCAGCTGTTCCAGCGCATCAAGCGCCGCTTCGGCTTCGAGGGCGGTCCGAGCGTGTGATCGTACGCGCGGCGATCACGGCAGGTGATCGATGCCGGGCTTCGAGCCCTCGGGCAGCGGCGCGCGCGAGACGTTGAGCACCATCGCCAGCAGGCTGTAGTAGCCGTGGATGCCGATCATATCGATGACGCCGCGCTCGCCGAACTGTTCCACGGCGCGTGCGTAGGTCGCGTCGCTGACAGAGCGCGTGCGCGAAAGCTCGTCGACGAAATCGTAGATGACGGCTTCATCTGCCGCCATTTTCGCGGGGCGGCGGCCCTCGGCGATCGCGTCGATGACCTCGGCGCTGAGGCCGGCCTTCTCGGCGATCGGGCGGTGGTGATGCCACTCGAACGCCTGCGTCCACAGCCGCGCGGTCATCAGGATCACCATTTCCGAGCGGCGCGGTTCGAGCGCGCTGTCGAAGCGCAGATAGGCGCCGGTGTGCTGCAGGCGCAGCATGAACTCGGGGCTGCGCAGCAACGGGATGAATGGGCCGACGAGGCGGCCGCGCGGGCCGGCAACGATCGCCTCGATGGCGGATTTCTGCGCGGCGCTGAGCGCGTCATCGGCGATCATCGGCATGCGCGGCGGGCGGGTGGACATGGGCGGTTTCCTCAGGTTCGATCTGGCTGGGCCACGGCAGCGTTTACGCTTTCCGTGGCGGTCGGTTGCCGATCTTAGCGCTTTGGCCAACCATTGCAGCCGCCGATTTCGATGACGTGAGTTGCTTTGATGCGTACCCTTTGGGCGGTTTTTTCATTGAGCATGTTGTGCGCGGCGCCTTCCGGGCTCGCGGCTCAGGAATGCCTCCAGATGCGGCAGGATGAGATCCGTGCGCTCGTTGCCAAAGATGCGCCGAGCCGGCCCAGTACTTGCGCGACACAATGCAAGGGCTGCGGGTGCAAGGGCGGCCCGGGGTATCGTGACAGCCGTGGCAAGTGTGTCGGCTGGCGTGAGCTGATCTCGCGCTGCGGTGCGGCACCGCATGCGGGCTGCGCGCGCGAATGTTTTCCGGTCGTCAG
>CAZKZT010000391.1:0-3454 GCA_964557265.1 uncultured Hyphomicrobium sp. | reverse complement strand
TTGGGCACTCTCGCCAGGCTTGGCGGTTGCGATCGTCAGCGTCACGCCGAGCTGATCGAGCTCCGTCACGGTCGGCGTCGGGTTCGCTTCCGGAGCCGGCGTCGCCGGCGTATTCATGGCGATCTCCGGATTGGACGGGAACGTGCCGAGCTTGACCGGGATCACTTCGCTCTTGCCGTAGCGCATGACCTCGACGCGGACGGTCGTGCCGGGCGCATACTCGGCGACCTTGCGTGCGAGCTCGCGGCTGTCGCGGATCGACGTGCCATCGACCGTGATGACCGCGTCACCGGCCCTGAGACCCGACGCTGCGGCCGGACCACCGGTCGTGATCTCGTTGATCAGGGCGCCGCGCGCCTGACCGAGGCCGAGGCTCGCCGCGGTGTCCTCGTTGATGTTCTCGATCTTCACGCCGAGCCAGCCGCGGCTGACGCTGCCCTTGGACTGCAGCTGCGTGACGACCTCATTCACGGTCTTCGCGGGGATCGCGAATGCGATGCCGACGTTACCGCCCGACGGGCTGTAGATCGCCGTGTTGACGCCAATCACCTCGCCGTCGAGGTTGAAGGTGGGACCACCCGAGTTGCCGCGGTTCACGGCAGCGTCGATCTGGAGGAAGTCGTAGGGGCCGGAGCCGATGTCGCGGCCGGAAGCCGAGACGATGCCGGCGGTGACCGTGCCGCCGAGGCCGAACGGATTGCCGACCGCGATCACCCAGTCACCGACGCGGGCGTCCTTATCGGCGAGACGGACGAACTCGAACTTCTTGTCCGACTTGATCTTGAGCAGCGCGATGTCGGTGCGTGAATCGGTGCCGATCAACTCGGCGTCGAACTTGTTGTCGCGATCGAAGCTGACCGAGATCTTGTCGGCGCCGTCGATGACGTGGTTGTTCGTGACGACGTAGCCGTCAGCCGAAATCACGAAGCCGGAACCCTGGGCCTGGGAAGGACGCGGGCTCGGGGCGTTAGGCGTGCCGCCACGGCCGCCGAAGTCGCGCGGCAGGTTACGGAAGAACTCGTTCAGGGGGTGGTCGTCAGGAAGGTCCGGCATGATGCCGCGGCCGCCGGGTGCGCCGGGTACGCCGGGGCGTGCGCCGCGCTTCGATACGCGGCCGGCGCCGTTCGTGGCATGAATGCTGACAACGGCCGGCCTAACCTTCTCGACGAGGTCGGCGAAGGTCAGCGGCGCGTAGCCAAAGGGAGTCTGGACCGTCTGGCTGCCGGCGCGCTGCTGGGCGAGCACGTTGGTCTGCGGGCCGACAAGAAGGGCGCCGGTGACGGTGGCTGCAAGTGCGGCTCCCGCTACGATTCCCATTCGCCTCGACGGGCTAGGCTTGACGGGCGCGGTTTTCAGCATGTTCTCATCTCTCCTGGTCTGCAGGGCAATATCGCGTGTCATGCAGATAGGCTGGCGCGCCTTACGGCGATCTTTCTGCTACGTGAAACTTTGGTAATGTGGCCTCTGAAAGGGACGGCAGGGATGGGATTTGCGCGCTGGCCGGTCAGGGAGCTGGGGGCTATCGGCGTCCTTGCTCTCTCAGGGGCGATCGTCTGCGCCGGCCTCGTGGCGCCTCATCGGGCTGCCGCTCAGGGGCGCGGGTTGGCTCCAACGCATCAATCGTTGATGCAACCCGTCGCGGTGTTCGGCAAAGATGACCGCGTCGCCCTGCCCGAGCGCCTCGCGACAACTGCCGCGCGCGTCGGCGTTCTCTTCAACAACCCTGCCAAGAGCGTCTGTTCGGCGTTCTGCGTGGCGCCCGCGATGATCGCGACCGCGGCGCATTGCGTTGCGGTGACGTCGCCGCAGGGCTCGCGCATGCGCCCCTCCGATTTCCTGTTCGCACGCGCCTACGACCGCGAACGCGACTACGCCCGGATCGAGGGGCAGGCGGCTGGCTCTGCAGCCCAGCATATCTACACCGGCGAGTTCCGCCTCAACGTGCGCCCGCCGATCGATGCTGCGCGTGACTGGGCGCTGGTGCGCCTCGATCGTCCGATCTGCCGCAACGGCGGTCTCGCGGTCGAACCTGCGTCGACGACCGATGTGCTCGCGATGGCGCAGGCGGGCCGCCTCTTCAACGTCGCCTATCACCGCGACCTGCCGAACTGGACGCCGACCTATGCCGGGCCTTGTCACGCCGCGCGCGACTTCGGCGCCAGCGACTGGTCGCGGATTGCGCCGGACTTCGAGAGCCCCGACCAGATCATCCTCCATACCTGCGATACCGGCGGCGCCTCGTCCGGTTCGCCGATTTTCGCCGAGACGCCGCGCGGCCCGGTCGTTGTCGCGATGAATGTCGGGACCTACGTTCAGTCGCGCATCGTGACGCAGCAGGGTCAGGTGGCCCAGCAGAAGCAGACTGAGACGATCGCCAACACGGCCGTCAACGCCGGCGTCTTCGCCGAACAGATCGCCGTGTTCGGGGCGGCGGCGATCCTGCGGACAGGCGCGCCGATCCGCCAGCTCCAGGAGCATCTGGCGGCATTCAATTTCTACGATGGCCGTGCCGACGGTGATTATGGCCCGGTGCTGAAAGCGGCGATTGTCGCCTATGAAAGATCGCAGGGGCTGCCGGCCACCGGCCTCGCGACATCGCAGCTTCTGTCGCGCCTCGTCGCCCAGGCGACCTCACGGCACACGCCAACCTCGGCGCCGCTGCCTGAGGCGGCACGGCCTCCCCGGGTGGCGCCTGCAACGCCGGCCTTACGGGCGCCACCAGTTATCCGCTAAAGTGATCCGCAAACCTCGCAATCGACAAGGACGCCGATCTGGCCGTCCGTGGGAGACGCGCCAATGCTCGACCGCGCATACTTGGACCCAGCCTTCCTCGCCACCCTGACGTGGGTCGACTGGATCATCATCGCCATTCCTGCGGCCTGCGTCCTCGCGGGCCTGCTGCGCGGCGGGACGAGCCTGATGCGGTTCGGTCTGATCCGCTTCATGGTCTCGTGGCCGCTGGCCATGGGGCCCGTGGCCTACATCATGTTCCGTCAGCGCCATCTGATCGATCAGTTCGGCGCGGCGCTCGGCATCACGCCCGTGATGGCGACTTCCATCGTCGCCACGGTTGTTTTCATCGTCGCGCTCATCATCATCTATCGCGTGTTCGGCCTGTTCTGGGGTGGACTGCGGCACCTGCTGGCGGGTTCAGCGATCGGAACATTGATCGACCGGCTGCTCGGCATTCCGGCGGGGCTGTTCGTTGGCGCGATGCTGTGCGCCTACGTCGCCGTCGCTCCGGCCGTCCAGTTCCGTTCGATGACGCCGAGTGGCGATCAGCCGCCGGCGTTGCGCGATTCCGTGCTGCTGCCGATGGTCGAGGAGCAGTTGCGCGATCTCGCGCGCTACATGCCGCCGCAATAATGGCGTTGCCGCGGGCGCGTAAGGCTGTGCCTGCTTTTTCTTGCCGCGGTCCGCGACGCCGTCGTGCGGAGCACGCCTTCGGCATGAC
>CAZKZT010000390.1:0-3472 GCA_964557265.1 uncultured Hyphomicrobium sp. | reverse complement strand
ACCGGCATGAGCGCATAGTTGAAGTCGGTGATGCGGCCGCCGCGCACATCGAGATCGAGCCGCGAGAGAAACTTGCCGTTGGATCCCGACGCAATCAGCAGTGTCGCACCGACGCGCTCCGGCACCGGTATGGCGTCGTGCGTGTGGGCGGTCAGGATCACGTCGATGCCAGGAACCCTTCCCGCGATCTTGCGATCGACATCGAAGCCGTTGTGCGAATTGAGGATGACAACTTCTGCGCCTGCCGCGCGCACAGCGGCCACGTTGCGGCGCAGTTCCTCCTCACGGATGCCGAACGACCAGCCGGGCATCATCCAGCGCGGGTTGGCGATCGGCGTATAGGGAAAGGCTTGTCCGATGACGCCGATGCGCACGCCACCGCGCTCGAAGATGCGCCATGCCTTGAACACCGGTTCCTCGAAATCGGTGTCGACGATGTTCCCGGCGAGAAAGGCGACGCGCGACGCGCCGCCCGCAGTGATGTCGCCGAAAAGCTCGACCACGCGCCGCGCGCCGAGCGTAAATTCCCAGTGTCCGGTCATCGTGTCGACGCCAAGCGCCTCGATCACGCGGATCATGTCGGCGCCCTTGCTGGCCAGCGCCGTATAGGATCCCTGCAAGGTATCGCCGCCATCGAGCAGCAATGTCCGATCGGCGCCGCGCTCTGCGCGGATCGCCTTCACGAGCGTCGCCAGCCGATCCATGCCGCCGACGCGCCCGTACTGCTGTGCAAGGGTCGCGAAATCCGCCGAGGAAAGAGCGTAGGCGCGGTAGGATCCCGCATCGATACCGTACCGCGCGAGGAAGGCGCGATCCGTGATGTGCGGCGGCAGCGCACGCACGTCGCCAACGCCGAGATTGATCGACGGCTCCCGGAAGTAGATCGGCTTCAACTGCGCGTGGCAGTCGGAGTAGTGCAGGATCGTGACCTGCCCCTTGGCCTCGAAGCGGAGGATGTCCTCCTGGCGGATCGTGCGTGCGAGAGCCTGGCCGAGTGCCGGCGCGCCGCGAAGGCCGGCCAGCGCAGCGGTCGCAAGCGCGACCTGCAGGACTTCGCGGCGGGAGTGCATCAAACGTGACCTGGCCGTTGGCTACTTGTTGACGGGACTGTCGGGGCTCATCAGGAGCGCGACGAGGTCCTTGATCTGCTCGATCGTGAGCACGCCGTTGGTGCCGAAGCGCGGCATCAGCGAGCATGGAAACGCAGCGTGAGCGTTATAGATCCGCTCGTAGACCGCTTTGACGTCGGCTTCCGCATATTTGCGGATCTTGCCGTATTCGAGCAAGCTCGGCCCGACCGTACCGTAACTCACCTCCTCTGTCGTCAATTGATGACAGGCGTAGCAATTGCCGCCATTGGCGCGCCTCGCCGGGTAGTCGGTGAACCGCATACCGTAGCCGCTCTGGGCCAACGCCTCTCCCTTCTTCCAGTCGCCGATCAGCTTGCCGTCGTCGGGGTATTTGATCCGGGCCTTCTCACGGGCCATGATCGCGTCTCCTTGAGCGGCCGACGGCGTGTTGCGCGTCGCGCTGCAGACCTTCAGCGTTTCGTCCTGCTCGGTGCGCCCGCTCCAGTCCTTGGGGGCCTGCGAGAAGGCGAACTTCATCAGCACGTCGGCGTGAAGCGGATCGACCTGTGGCGCCTGTGCGGCGGCGGGCGCGCCCATCAGCGCGAGGCAACCGGCGGCGCGGATCAATGCTTTTCTCATGGCCTCACCTCCCTCAGCGTTTCAGGCCGGGCGCGGCGAGTTCGCCGTCGCGTGCGCGATCGTAGAGGTAGGCGGACAGGGCGACGCTGACATCCGATCCGAAATCGAGACGGTGCAGGCGCATCTGCCAATAGCAATCCAGCAACCGGTGCTGCATCGTCATGACGTGCGTACTCGAGACGCGGTAGGCGGGCCATTCGCCGATCACCGCCTTCGCTTCCTTCGGTTCGGAGAGGAACGGCAGCGGTTGCAGGCGGATGCGCTTGCCCGACTCCGCGTGGCAGGTCGCGCACGAGAAATCGAATGGGCCCTGGCGGCGGAAGAAGAGCTGCTCGCCGAGGGCGATCGCCTCTTTCTCCTTCGCATGCTCGGCCTTGGACGCGATCTTCATGCCCGACGACTTGCTCGAGATGTAGGTCGCGATCGCGCCAATGTCGCGTACCGGCGCGCCGCCGCCGGGATGCGGATTGCGGCGAAAGGCGGTGCTGTCGAAATCCTGGAAATTCTCCATGCACCACAGGACGCGGGTCTCGGTGTCCTGCACACGGTCCGCATCCTCGAAATAACGCGGCATCTCGGCGAAGGCGCCATCGACGGCGCCGATGCCCTTTCCGAGATCGCAGCTCTCGGCCAGCGAGCGGTTCTGCGGGCCCTTCTTTGCCGCCCACAAGGCTTCGCCGCGATCCGCATCGAGCAGCGCCGGATTGCTCCAGGGATCCGCTTTCATCATGCGGCGATACTGTTCGAGGCCGCGCTCGGTTGCAGCATCCTGCTCGGCGGCGCTCATGGCAACGCGGGGTGGTGGCGTTGACGTCTGGGCTGCGGCTGGGGGCGCTGCGGCCTTGGCTGCCGCGGCCTTCTCGGCCTCGTCCATGCGCCGCAAATGTTCCTCGTAGGCCTTGGCCGGAGACGCCGGCGTCTGGGCCGCAACCCACGACGCCACCGCCAACCCGCCAAGTCCAATCAATCCACCCGCACCGGCCATCGCGAGCGCCCGGGCCCGCTTGCGCAACCCTCGCATACCCCTGCCTCCCTGTCGTCGATCGATGCGAATCCAGCTCTCGTTGCCCATCGGTGCTCAGGACCGGGGTGCGCCGATATTCGAATATCACGCTATTTGCAGAGGCCGCCGAGCGCAACCCAGATTACATCTGTTCCAAACCGTCACGCATGGGGATCACCGCCCCTGCCGCGCCGCCGCTCGAAGGTGCGGGCGGCCCATACGATCGCGGTCACGAGCACGCCGAGTACGACCAGAATGCCGATGAAGACCACGAGGATCGGGGCGAATGCCCAGATCATGCCGGCCAGGAGCAGCACCGCAGTCCCGATCAGCCACAGGCGCAAAAAGCTCATGCCCGCACGAGCAACCGTTCACGCTCGCTGAGCGATTCGAGAATGACGGCAGTCCCGCCGACGACGCATTGCATCGGATTCGGCGCCACTTTGAACGGAATCCCGAGCCGCCGCGTCAGTTCAGAGTCGAGCCCATCGAGCAATGCGCCGCCGCCGGTCATCAGGATGCCGCTGGTCCCGACTTCTGCGCGGTACTCCGGCGAAAGATCCTCGAGCGCCCGACGCACGAGCTCGGCCATGTCCGCGATCGGCCCCTCGAGGGCGGTGCCGACATCGTGGGGACGCAGCACCACGGATTTCATCCGCCGCAGCACGACATCGCGGCCGCGGATGTGCGCTTCAGCGATTCGGCCGTTGGCACGCGTACCTGCAGCACCCGCCTCGATTTTGATCTTCTCGGCACTGGC
>CAZKZT010000389.1:0-3487 GCA_964557265.1 uncultured Hyphomicrobium sp. | reverse complement strand
CCCGGCGCTGGTGCGGGAAGCCTGCAAGGCGTTCCCGGGGCGGGTAGCGGTCGGCATCGATGCCAAGGGCGGCAAGGTCGCCGTCGAGGGGTGGGCGGAGACGAGCGAGCTGACGGCGATCGAGTTGGCCAAGCGCTTCGAGGACGCGGGGGTGGCGGCGATCATCTACACCGATATCGAGCGCGACGGCGTGCTCAAGGGCCTCAACCTGCCGGGTACCGTCGCGCTCGCGCGCGCGACCTCGATCCCGGTGATCGCCTCGGGCGGCCTCGCGTCGATGGCCGATATCGATGCGTTGCTCGCTCCTGAATGTGCGATCCTCGCTGGCGCCATCTCCGGCCGCGCGCTGTATGACGGCCGGATCGATGTCCCCCAGGCGCTCAAAAAACTTGCGGCGGCCCGATAGAGCCGCCGCGTAAAACTCCAGTCAGCCACGAACTTGCAGCATCAACCTGTGGGGCCACCCATCAGCCGGACGCGGATGTAGTCGAGCTGATCGAAGTTGCCGTATTTGATCTGCAGCACGCCGCTTTCGCCGGAGCCGCGGCGGATCTCGACCTTGAGGCCAAGTGAATCGGCGAGGTCCTTTTCGAAAGCTTTGGTATCCGCGTCCTTGTCGCGTACGCGGCGCGTGGTCTGAACCGCCTCCGTTCCCGCCTGCACCAGCGCTTCGACATCACGGACGTTGAGCTGGCTATCGACGATCTTTTTCGCGATCGCTTCGGCGTCGTCGCGGCCGACCAGCGCACGCGCATGACCCGCGGTGAGCTTGCCGTTTTCGACCATACCGCGGACGCTCTCCGGCAGCTTGAGCAGGCGCAGCGTATTGGCCAGGTGGCTGCGACTCTTGCCGATCACTTCGGCGAGGCGCTCCTGCGTGTAGGCGTAGCGTTCGATCAGCTCCTGATAACCCAATGCTTCTTCGATCGCATTGAGGTCGGCGCGCTGGACGTTTTCGATGATCGCCAGCTCGAGCACTTCCTGGTCGCCGAGATCGCGCACAATCACCGGTATGTTATGCAACCCGGCCAACTGCGCGGCACGCCAGCGGCGCTCGCCCGCGACGATCTCGAAGCTTCCCGGCGCTATCGGGTCTGGACGCACGAGGATCGGCTGGATGAGGCCTTTCTCGCGGATCGAATCCGCAAGCTCGACCATGTCGTCATCCTTGAAGGTCTTGCGCGGGTTCATCTTACCGGCGTGCACCAGGTCGAGCGGCACGATCCGCTGCTCGCCCTCAGGCGGCAGGCGCGGGTTCGTCACCGCTGGCTCCCCGATCAGCGAAGCCAGCCCCCGGCCGAGCCTGCTCTTCTGCATTGGCACGTTCATTACCCGCGTCCCCCAATTCCCCGCAAAATTCCGATTCGCAGCGTATACCGCGCCTGCATCACGCCGCCTTGTACTGCCGCTCGCGTTCGATGATCTCTGTCGCAAGCCGGATGTAGGCTTGGCTGCCCGCGCACTCGTAATCGTAGAGCAGGATCGGCTTGCCGTGCGATGGCGCCTCCGCGACCTTGATGTTGCGCGGGATCATCGTGTCATAGACCTTCGGCCCGAAGAACTCGCGCACGTTGGCCGCAACCTCCCGCGAGAACGCGGTGCGCGCATCATGCATCGTGAGCACGACGCCTTGTATTTCCAGCCCGGGATTGAGCGTCGCGCGGATCTGGTCGATCGATTCCTTGAGTTGCGAGATGCCTTCGAGCGCGAAGAACTCGCACTGCACAGGCACCAACACCGCGTTGGCCGCAACCAGTGCATTCAGCGTCAGCAGATTGAGCGACGGCGGGCAGTCGATCAGGACGTAGGTATAGGGCTGGTCGCCGGGCCGGCTGCGCTGCTCGGCGACGAGCGCGGTGACGGCGTCCCGCAGACGGTAGGGCTTCCCACCGTCATCCATCATTTCGGATTCGAGGCCCACGAGATCGGCGTTGGCAGCGATGATCGAGAGACCGGGCACGGCGGTCTGGATGCGGGCGGCTGATAGCGACGCCTGGCCGACCATCACGTCGTAGGACGTGAGGTGGCGCATCTCGGGTGTGACGCCGACGCCCGTTGAGGCGTTGCCCTGCGGATCGAGATCGATGATGAGCACGTTTTCGCCGACGGCGGCCAGCGCGGTGCCGAGATTTATCGCGGTGGTGGTTTTACCGACGCCGCCCTTCTGGTTGGTGATGCCCAGAATTCTCAAGCCTTGCGCCCCAGTGTATCTACCGGTCACGGGCCTAGCCCTCCGTTCTCGCTCGCGGTCGTCTGATGGCAACGATGCGGGCCTCCGCATCGGTCAGGCTCGGTGTCGTCTCGACATCGAAAGCCCATTTCGCACGCGCCTCGGCCAGCTCCGTTTCCGTATCCCGCCCCTTGGGAAACAGCCCAAGAGTTGCATCTCCAAAAAAAGGGAGGCTCAAGGGAATCAGGCGCACCAAAGGTGCCAACGCACGCGCGCTCACCACATCAACCTGCCTCAGCATACCTTGAGTCGCGATTTGTTCTATGCGGGCGGTATGAATCTCCACAGAGATCCCGGTCTGGCGGGCGACCTCGGCAAGGAATGCGGATTTACGCCGGTCGCTCTCGATCAGGGAGACGCGGGGCCCGTTGATGGCGTGGCTTAGAATCGCGACGACGAGCCCGGGAAAACCCGCACCGCTGCCGATGTCGAGCCAGCTCCGGGCGGTCGATGGTGCGAGTCGGAAGAGCTGGGCGCTGTCGGCGATGTGGCGATGCCAGACTTCCGGCAAGGTCGCCGGGGCCACGAGATTTATCCGGGGCTGCCATTGCTCGAGCAGGGCCACATACCGAGAAAGTTGATCAATCGTTTCACGTGAAACATTGAAGGCGGCGGCGAAGTCGTCGGGGCCGTCTATGTGCCGGGCGCGATCGTTCATCCGGCCCGCCGTGCACGCGGCTTGCGGATGTGGGCCAGCAGCAGCAGCAAAGCCGAGGGAGTCATGCCGTCGATCCGCCCGGCATGGGCAATCGTCGCGGGGCGGTGCCGCTCTAGTTTCTGGACCAGCTCATTGGACAGGCCGCTGATGCCAGCGTAGGCGAAGTCCGCTGGGATCGTACGGGATTCCTCCCGCTGAAGAATGGCCACGTCAGCATCCTGGCGGGCGACGTAGGAGGCGTAGCGCGCGTCGACCTCGAGTTGGCTCGCGATAGCCGGCGTCAGGCCACCGATCTCCGGCCAGATGGCGCGGAGGCGGGCCAAGTCGACACCAGGGAAAGCGAGCAGCTCGAACGCCGAGCGTCGCTTGCCGTCGCGATTTATCTCCAGACCGTGTCCCGCGGCCTGATTGGGCGTGAGCGTCAGGCCGTCCAGCTGCGCGCGACCTGCGGCCAACGCCGACTGGCGGCGCGCGAACGCTGCCCTGCGCGCCGGGCCCACACATCCGAGATCGATCGCGCGGGCGGTCAACCGCTGGTCGGCGTTGTCGACACGGAGGCGCAGACGGAACTCAGCGCGAGAGGTGAACATGCGGTATGG
>CAZKZT010000388.1:0-3489 GCA_964557265.1 uncultured Hyphomicrobium sp. | reverse complement strand
GTCGGATCTCTGGCCGGTCAGCAGAGAGGGCGGTGGAGGTCGCTGAGGACCTCCACCTGAAGGCAGATCACGGGCAGAACCAAAGAACGCCCACAACGATGCATCCGCGCGTGCTCCAATCACGTGGCCGGACATTGTGGCGGCGCCAACCCTGTGGTGCACGTGCGTGACGTGAGCCAGGCTTGTAGCGATGGCGATGCACGCGCTTCTTTGCATGCCCCTTACCAGGCTTGTATTGAGCCTCGATGGTGCTGGCGGTTGTCTCGGGTGGAGCGATCTGAGCCGGGGAAAGGGCCCATGCTGAAGTTGCGAACATCAGCGAGACGGCCGAAAGGCCAAGGGTCTTGATCATACTGTCTCCTCATTCCATGCGCCCAGACGTGACGCTCGGGTCATAGAAGAGATCAGCAACAGACGGTCAACCCCCAAAGGCACGCCTGTCGGGAGAATGAGTTTCTGGGTAGGCACACACTCTCGCCCACAAATGCCCACATCCGTCCTGAGGCCGCCCGCGTCCCGGCGTCAACACGCCTTGCCGCCAAAGCGGTCGCGGTAGTAGCCGCGGGTGAAGCCGGTCAGGTCGCAGGCGAGGCCGCGCCGCACGAGTTCGCCGGCGAGATCGGGCGTCGCCGGCGTCGCGCACTGGGCCACGATCCTGTCATGCGAGGCAGCCCTCGAGCGATTGTCGCAAACGGTACCGCTGCCGACCGGCGTGCACGCCACTTCGGTGCCGCGCACCAGGTCGATAAGCGCCCGGCGTGCCTCATGATAACCGGGTTGATCGCGCTCAGGGGTGTTGACGCCGCACAGCCGGATGCGCTCACAGCTGCCGGCCTGACACAGGTCGAAGGTGTCGCCGTCGATCACCCGCGCCTGGCCGGACCTCGGCCCGCCCGACATGCGGTTGCTGACCCAGTCGTTGAAGGCGGTCGCAACGACCAGCAGACCAACGAGCGCGAACAGATACGCAATCGAACGAATGGGAGGACTCCTTGGCAGCGCCGCGAGCGTCTATTTGAACCTTTTGGTTTGCCGCCGCGACCCAATTCGTGAGGCGCAGAGAGCGCCGTAGCCGGATTTGGAGCGGATGACATGCCTTGGAAATCATTGATGCTAGGGGCGGCGGGGCTCGCCTCCTTGTTCACCGCCACCATGATCACCAGCCAGCCGGCTGAAGCGCGTCCATCCTGCTACTACGTCGCCTGGAACCCCCAGGGTCAAGCGATGGCGAACGGTCTTGCCTCGGCGGCCAAGCAATCGTGGGCGTGCAACCGTGCCGAGCGCCGTTGCATTCGCGAGTTGGAGCGCAAGCGCCGCCAAGGCAAAGCGGGCCGCGGATACTGTCAGCGGGTCACCAATTACTGATGCCATGCGGCCGCAGGCAGCGCGGATGTACACGAAGGCGGAACTTTGCGCGGTTTGCGTTGTTTCTGCACCGACCTTCGCGGCTGCGTTGCCCGCCGCCTCACTTCGACAACCCATTCCTGTACGAAAGTCTGCGCCATGCGTGAGTTCCTCGCCCCGACCCTGCTGTTCATCGGCTCCCACATCGTGATCCTGCTCATCGCGATGCAGATGTACGCGCTCGGCAACTAGCCGGGCGCCCGCGCCTTGATGAGTGCCGCGGCGCCGATCAGGGCCATCACCGAGAAGAGACCATAGGTCAGCGCATAGTTGCCCAACACGCGATAGACGGTGGCGAACACGGCGGGACCGCATACGACGCCCGTGAATGTGAACACCAGCACGCCGCCCGTCGCGAGGCCGACTTCCTGCGGCCGGCACGAGCGCGCGACCTCGGCCATCCACAGCCCGTTCCATCCCGCGAGGCAGAAGCCGAATACGAAGAGCAGGATCGCGAGCTGCCACACCGGCCATGCCGACGATGACGCGGCCAGCAGCCACGCGCAGACTGCCGAACCGATGCCGAGTGCGATCAGCAGGTCGATCCCGCGGCCGATGCGGTCGGCAAGCAGGCTCCACACGATGCGCCCTGCGACACCCCCGATCTGCATGCCCGTCGCCATCTGGCCGGCCGCGATCAGCGACCAGCCAAAGTCCTGCGTCAGCATGGTGATCAGGAAGGCGAAGAGACAGAGCTGATACGAGCTGTAGGCGAAGCCCATGATCGCGAGGGCACGCAAGCGCGGGAGCGTGATCACGAGGCGCAGGCTGGCCATGACGTCGCCGGAGGCGCGGGCGGTGGGATCGCGATCCGTATCGACATGGCTGCGGATCATCGCGAGCGGGATGAGTGCGAGCAGCAGGAGCCCCGCGCCAATCAGGATCGCCGTCTTCCAGCCGAACCGGTCGGCGAGTACCGGCAGGCTGAGCGCCGCGAGCATCGCACCGAACGGAACCCCGGTCTGCTTGAGCGCGAACACGAGATTTTGCCGTCGGGGCGGTGTGTGACGAAAGAGGAGATGCGCCGCAGCGGGATTCGTCAGCGCATAGCCACATCCGATCGCCACTGATGCGAGGACTGCGAGTGCGATATGGCCGCTCGCCATCGCCACCAGGCCGGCACTCGCGAGCACCAGCGCGCCGATGCTGGTCATCGCCGCACCCCAGGCGCGCACGAGCAGCCCCGCGATCATCGACAGCGAAGCGGCCGCGATATAGACGACGCTGATCTGGTAGCCGACCACCTCCGGGCCGAGACCGAATGCCGGAGCCGCAAGCGGCGCCAGCGTCGGCAGCGCCAACACGGCGAACGTCGCGAGCGCCTGGACCGCGGTGACGAGAGCGATGAGTGCCGTCAGGCCAGCGGCGGACAGCCTGCCCGGCGCGCCCTGCGCGGCACTCCGGTTGCTACCGTCGCCATTCGTCATCCGTCCCGCTCCTCGGCGCACCCCTATGCCGCCGGGATGATACGCGAACCGCGCCCCGGGACGAACGCCCGGAGCGCGGATCAGCTAGGTCAGGATCGCTCGCCGCTCAGCCCGTTACGAGCGCGGGCGCGCGTGTCTTTTGCATGATGTGGGCAACGGCGAACAACGCCACCGCGATGATCACGTTGAAACCGACGTGGATGCCGAGCGATGGCAGCAACGGTACATAGCCCGAAACATCGACGCCAATGATCGGCTTCACGATCGCGGCAACGATGGTCGGCAGCACCAGCAGCAGGCCCGAGACCGTGAACAGCGCCGTCTCTACGCCGTTGGTGCGCACCTTGTAGTAGCGCTGGAAGGCGAACGCGAGGACCGCAATGCCGGCGCCGATCTGCAGCGTGATCTCGGCGATGTCGAACCAGGTCGCACCCTCCGGGAACTTCAACAACAGGCCGATACCGAGCGGATCGAGCACGAACACGAACGGCACGAGGAAGGCGGGCATCGTGTACTTCCACGACTGCAGCGTCGTCTTGTAGGGATCGCCGCCGGTGATGGCCGCTGCCGCGAAGGGCGAGAGCGCCGTCGGTGGGGAAACCTCGGAGAGCACAGCGTAGTAGAAGATGAACATGTGCCGGACTTCGCCGCGCACATG
>CAZKZT010000387.1:0-3496 GCA_964557265.1 uncultured Hyphomicrobium sp. | reverse complement strand
GCTCGGGCAGGCTGGCGGCGCTGATCACGGATGCATGGCACACACCGGGAAGCCTCGCTGCGAGATGCAGCGATCGGCTGCGAGATCGCTTTCATCCGGAGCTCGCCGCAGAGCGGATCGAAGCGCCCGGTTACGTGCACATCGCGAGCGAATGCCGCGAGCGGTGTTTCGGTCCCGGCGGCTGGCGGAGCATCAACAATCGTAACATTCGCTTCGAAGATATGGCGGCTCGGCGATTGCGCGCGTTGGCTCGCGCGGGAGTGTCGTGCAGCACGGTCTTTGCTTACAGCTATGCCGCAGGCGCGATCTTCCGCGTGGCAAGGGAGCTCGGACTGAGGACTGTGCTCGGACAGATCGACCCCGGCCCGGTCGAAGACGAGATCGTTGGTGATCTGTATCGGAAGGCGGGGCAATCCAGCCGTTGGGAGCGAATCCCGCAGGACTACTGGGCGCGGTGGCGCGAGGAAGTCGAGCTGTCGGATACGATTGTCGCAAACTCGCGCTGGTCCAAGGCATTGCTTGTGCGTGGCGGTGTGCCCATCGAGAAGATTGTCGTCGTGCCGCTTGCCTATGATCGCATGACCAGCACGGTGCAGGCCAATCGAGCGCCGTTGCCGGTCAGCTGGACGGCAGAGCGGCCATTGAGAATGCTGTTTCTGGGACAAGTGACACTCCGGAAGGGAATCGGCCCGCTCCTGTCGGCGATTGCGAGGATGCCAAGCGCACCGCTACGGCTCGATATCGTCGGCCCACTACAAATCGAACTTCCGGACGTCAGCCGGAATGATCCGCGCATCAGAGTGCATGGTTCTGTACCGAGGAGCGCGGTTCACCAGCACTACGAGCAGGCCGATCTCTTCGTCTTCCCGACGATCTCGGACGGTTTTGGTCTCACGCAGCTTGAGGCGCTGGCACACGGATTGCCGGTCCTGACGTCGAGCGCCTGCGGCGAAGTCATCGAACACGATGTCAACGGGTTTGTTCTGGAGGGCGTCACGGCTGAAGCCATCGAGCGCATTCTGCGGGAACTGCTGGAAGAACCCGGCCGCCTTCAAGCCTGGACCGATCGTGCCGCCATACCGCGGGGATTCTCGAAAGCGGATCTGGCCGAGAACCTGTTCCGTATCGGAGGCTCGAAATGAGGGTATCATCGCCGCCGATGCGCCCGAGATCGCGTGCTCCACTGGCACGCGCGGAAATGCGGCTGCGTGCGTCGGCAACGATCGTTCTCGTTCTTGGTGCGATATTCGCTTCGATGATCTCGAAGGCGGTGTCATCAACAAATGAGGCGTTTGGCGCCGCGGCCGCCGTGTTCGGGGTGGCCCTGCTGATTGCGCTACTCATCGAGTGCAGCGCGGGTGCGCGGAACGTATTCCGGGTCGACATCTTCATGATGGTCGTCCTCTACGGGCTCACATTGCTGGAGTTTCTTTTCGATCAGGAAGACATGTCGTTTCGCGTGTCGCTGGAGAGTGCGTGGGCCGCCATAGATGCCACATTGTTTGCACTTGCTGGGATCGCGGTCGGTCGCCACGCTGTCAGAATGTATCCAGGACGGACGCTTACCGATATCGCGCAGGGCCTATCGCCATCCGCGATGTTCGGCCTCCTGGTGGCGTGCGCATTTCTCGGCTACCTTCACATCCTCATTGCCGTGAATTTCGATATTCTCGAAGCGTTGGAGCAGATGACGTGGCCGCGCTTCACGCAGGCGTGGACACGCGGTCGTACTGGAGGCTTGAGCACCCTCATCAACGAGGTCGGGCTCCTCATCTTTCTCTTGCCGCCGCTGGTCGGCGCAATTCTCGCCGAGCATCGCCGCTATAGGGCCTACCAGAAGGCAATAGCCCTGCTGATTCTGCTCTTGACGCTGTTCCACGGGTTTGCCGGAGGAACTCGCTACATTTTCCTGACCTATCTTGCGACCTTCGGTGCCAGCTACCTGCTGGTGAAGCCGAAAATGACGTGGTCGTCACTGCTGTTCGTTGGTGCGCCCTTGGCCATCATGGCCGCGGCCGGAACGTACTATATGGCGGCACTGCGCACGGTGGGTCTCAGCAACTGGGAACAGGCTGTCCAACGCACGGAGCGCCTGTCTGTCGATATGAACATTCTCAATATCGCGGGGCTGATCGAGGCGTTTCCATCCAGACACGACTACCTGGGCTTCGAGGTGCCGTTCACCGCCATCATACGTCCGATCCCGCGCTTCATCTGGCCCGGCAAGCCGGAAGGATTGAGCATCAGCATTGAGGAGGTGCTCGGAGCCGAGGGGTGGACACTCGCTGCAACGTATATCGGGGAGCTGTGGATGGCGGGAGGGCTTCCCGCCGTCATAATCGCAAGTCTTCTGTTCGGCGCCGCGGGCGCTGCGTGGAACAGCGTCGGTGCAAGGGCGCAAGGAAGTCTCGATCAAATCCTGTTCGCTTCGGGATTTTTTGCGGCCGGTCTCTGCATGCGCAGTTTCATGGGCGTGGCGCCGGCCGTGCTGCCGACGCTGGCACTCTATGTCTTTCGCAAGTGGCATCAGCGTAGGAGCGGACGCCGCCGCAAGCGATTGCGGAGCTTCTGATCGATCATGGCGAAGCGGCGTATTCTGTTTCTGACGGTGATCCCCTCGCCCTATCAGCGCCAGTTGTTCGAACGTCTGGCGAAGACGGGCGCCTTCGATATTCAGGTGCTGTACTACGCGATGGGCGCGCACGATCGCCAATGGCAGGAGCCCGAACTGGCGGCGTTCGAAGCGGTCATGCCAGGCACTCAGCTGCGTTGGCTCGGTGGCAGTGCGTATTTCAATCCGCAGATCCTGCGGCGATTGTCCGAAGCCAATGCGGATCTGGTCGTCGTGAGCGACTACTCCGCCCCGACCGCGCAGATTGCGATGCGCGCCCTGAGCGGGCGAGGTCGTCCTTGGATATTCTGGGGCGAGATACCCGGCTTCAACCAGCGCGGGCGCATCGGTTCGTTCTTGCGTAGCCGGCTTCAGGCACCTTTAGCCCGCGCGACCGCGATTGCGGCAATCGGTTCGAGGGCCGTGTCGGCTTACCAGCAGCTGTTTCCCCGAAAGAAGGTCTTCAACATCCCGTATTTTTGCGATCTCAGCATCTACCAGGACGCGGCACGTAAGAGACCACTCGCGCATGGTGGTGCCGTCGATATTCTTTTCTCGGGGCAGCTCATTACGCGTAAGGGATGCGACACTCTCATTCGCGCGTTCGCGATACTGGCACCGAGGCATCCGCATACGCGATTGATCATGCTCGGGGATGGAACCGAGCGCGATAGGTTCGCAGGCATGGCGCCAGATGGTTTGCGCGACCGGGTTTTGTTTCTCGGCCATCGGGAACCTCCGGAGATTCCTGCGATCTTTGCTGACGCGCACATTTTCTGCTTGCCGAGCCGGCATGATGGCTGGGGCGTCGTGGTCAACGAGGCGATCGGTGCCGGGCTGCCTGTCGTAGTCAGCGATGCGGTGGGAGCCGGTCACGATCTGGTC
>CAZKZT010000386.1:0-3498 GCA_964557265.1 uncultured Hyphomicrobium sp. | reverse complement strand
GTGGATGATCGTCTGCCACATGATGCCTTCCGGCGTTGAGGTCGCGCCCGGCGTGCCGATGTTGCGCGCCTCGATGAACGTGCGCAGCAGATGGATCGACGAGATGCCGATGATGGCCATCGCCAGTTTGATCTTGAGCACGCTGGCATTCACGTGATCGAGCCACTCCGGCTGATCAGGATGCCCTTCGAGCCGCAGCCGTGACACGAACGTCTCGTATCCGCCGACAATCACCATCACGAGCAGGTTCGAGATCATCACGACGTCGATGAGCGCCAGAACGCTCAGCATGATCTGCTGCTCGCCGAACGCGTTGGCGTGCGTGATCAGGTGCCACAGCTCCTTGAGGAACACGAACACATAGACGATCTGGGCAACGATCAGCCCGACATACAGCGGCAGTTGCAGCCAGCGCGATCCGAAGATCAGCGCTGAAATGAACCTGTGCATCTCAGGCTGCTTGTAAGCCGGATTGGATTGCGCTTTGGATGCTTTCGTCTGGCTCATGGGTGGCGCTCGGCGCGGTTGTTGTCGGCGGGGCGGGACTTGAGCGCCAGAAATACTGCGATGTCAACGGGACAGAATCCCGCTCACACCAGCCGCACGATCAAAATCCAGGCTGTCACGAAAATCGGCGACAATGCCGTCGAGATCACGATCGCGGTCGATATGAACTCGCTCTCGCGCTTGTACTCCGCCGCGAAAATCGAGATCAGCACGCCGACCGGTGTCGCCGCCGCCACCACGATCACGTCCTGCACGTCCCGCGGCATCCCCATCGCCTGGCAGATGAACCAGGTGATCACCGGCGCCGCGATGAACTTCAGGAACAGGATCAGCGTCTGCGGCACGAACTCGAACCGGATCGACTTCGCCGCCGCGATCTGCGCGCCGAGCGTATAGAGCGCGAGCGGCGTAAAAATCGAGCCGAGGAACTGCATCGGCTGCGACACCACCGTCGGCAGCTCGATCTCGAACCCGCGCAGCGCCAGCCCGATCACCACCGATGGAATGAGCGGCGTCTCGAACGCCGTCTTCAGCTTGGCGAGCTTGCTCCCGCCCGGCGGCGCCATCATCGCGACGCCGACCGTGCACACCAGCACCGCCATCAGCGCCGTCAGCACCGACTGGTAGATCAGGTAGTCGGGCCCGAACGCCAGTTGCGTCACCGGAATGCCGAAAAAGCCGACGTTCGCGTAAGCCGTGCCGAGCCCCATGATCGGCCCGAGCGAAGCACGCTGGCGCAGCAGCACCACCAGCAGCCATCCGAGCGGAATGAGGATCAGGAACTGGACGATGCCGAAGTACACCACCGGCCAGACGACATCGATCGGCTGCTTGCCCGACGACAGGAAGTGGACCAGGAACGCCGGCATCACGACATAAACCTGGATGCGGTTCAGCGTCCCCACGTCGAGCTTCAGGCGGCCTTGCAAGGCCCACCCCAAGGCCACCAGCGTGATGATCGGCAGCGTGACGCGCGTCAGAATATCGACGAAAAGATCCATGCGCCCCCGGATGCGCCGATCGCTGAACCAATCGATGGCTGATAACGCTCGCCTCAAGCCCCCGCAAGAGAATTGGCCACGCCTCCCGGCACGCGAACTCGTCCTTCCACCGAAACACGCGACGCGCTATCCCTTGAGCCAACGATCAGCAATCGGCCGCAGGGCCGCACGCCCAGGAGGCACCCCATGCATTTCGCTCTCAGCGACGAGCAGCAGGCGATTCAGGAAACCGCCCTCGCCTTCGCCCGCGAGCGCATCGCGCCGCACGCCGCCGACTGGGACGAGCGCTCCCATTTCCCCATCGACGTGATCCGCGAGACCGCGGCGCTCGGCATGGCCGCGATCTACGTGCCCGAGGAGAAAGGCGGCACCGGCCTCAAGCGTCTCGATGGCGCGCTGATCATGGAAGCGCTCGCGACCGGCTGCCCCGCGATCTCGGCCTACATCTCGATCCACAACATGGTCGCGTGGATGATCTCGAAGTCCGGCACGCCCGAGCAGATCGAGCGCTGGATGCCAAAACTCGCCTCGATGGAATGGCTTGCCAGCTACTGCCTGACCGAGCCCGGCGCGGGCTCCGATGCCGCCGCGTTGCAAACCCGCGCCGAGAAGTCGGGCGACCACTACATCCTCAACGGCACCAAGCAGTTCATCTCCGGCGCCGGCGCCACCGACTTCTACTTCGTCTTCGCGCGCACCGGGGACGCGAGCCCCAATGGCGTGTCCGCCTTCGCGATCGAGCGGGGCGCGCCCGGTCTCTCGTTCGGCGCCAACGAGCGCAAGATGGGCTGGAACGCGCAGCCGACTGCGCAGGTCATCATGGAGAACGTCAAGGTGCCTGTCGCCAACCTCGTCGGCGGCGTCGAAGGCCAGGGCTTCCGCCTCGCGATGTCGGGCCTCGATGGCGGCCGCATCAACATCGGCGCGTGCTCGCTCGGTGCCGCGTGGACCGCGCTCGAAAAAGCCAAGGCCTACGTGTACGAGCGCCGCGCCTTCGGCAAACACATCGGCGAATTCCAGGCGCTGCAGTTCAAGATCGCCGACATGGCGACCGAGCTCGAAGCCGCCCGCCTGATGATCTACCGCGCCGCGGACTCGCTCGACCGCGCCGATCCGCAAGCCTCGATGCATTCCGCCATGGCCAAGCGCTACGCGACCGACCTCGGCTTCAAGGTCTGCAACGAAGCGCTGCAACTCCACGGCGGCTACGGCTACCTCAAGGACTACGGCCTCGAAAAGCTCGTCCGCGATCTCCGCGTCCACCAGATCCTCGAAGGAACAAACGAGATCATGCGTGTCGTCATTTCGCGGAAAGTCCTCGGTGGCAACCGCGGCTGAACCGCACGCTGGCGTCTTCGGCTGAGCTGTCGGGCCGCAACTGGAGGCACCAGCTCAACGCCGGAGCTGCCGCTGTTGTTGCCCTCGCGCCGACTCACAGTTTCTTTTCACGCCCGCGCACGCTCGGCGCCTTGCACGCGTCCGTCGCGCCTGTCATCCTTAGACTTGTTCTAGGGCGCATCAGCTTTTGATCGAATCGCTACTGAGGAGCGAATGCGTTCTAGGCTTTTGCTTCAGAGTCTGATTCACGCTCTCGATGAAAGCGCGACCGCTTCCATCTCGACCGATCAGGCTCCAGGGCGGTCGGCGGCATCGCGCCCGTGGTGTCCGATCCGGCTGTTTTCGACAGGTCGCGCAGCCGGAGGCCGATGCCATGGACGTCCCGCGCAGCTACTCCACGCTCCAACGCACGTTGCACTGGATCACCGCCCTCGCCGTCATCATCATGATCCCGATGGGCATCTACATGGTCAACCGCGGCGTCTGGTCGAACTTCGACGCACTGACCAACACGCTCTATAGCTGGCACAAGTTCATCGGCTTCTGCATTCTGTGGCTGATCGTCGTACGCATCATCGTGCGGCTGACGCGCGGCGCGCCACCGCCGGTGCCGTTGCATCCGATCCAGCATTTCGCTGCGGAAGCCACGCAC
>CAZKZT010000385.1:0-3524 GCA_964557265.1 uncultured Hyphomicrobium sp. | reverse complement strand
CCGAGCTCTGGGTCTCGACCAAGTGCGGCGAGAGCGACACGACGACCGGTCTCGGCTCGTGCCCGACCGTCGGCAACATGTACGACAAGCTGATCCCGAAGGGCATCTACGGCGTCTTCGGCGAAACCAGCGAGATCACGGGCGCCGAGCACATCTGCGTCAAGCGGGCCGCGACGCCGGAAATCGGCGAGAAGTGGATGAAGACGTTCACCGCCTACCAGAACGAGGTGATCGAGGCCAACAAGGTCGACGATCTCTCCGAGAGCCAGCCGACCAAGGGCAACATCGCCGGCGGTCTTTCCTCGATCGAGGAAAAGGCGCTCGGCAACCTCGAGAAGATCGGCCGTGTCAGCCAGTTCATCGACGTGCTGAAGCCGGCAGAAGCGCCCGCTCAGGGCCCCGGCCTCTACTACATGGATACGTCGTCGGCAGCGGCCGAATGCGTGACTCTGATGGCCGCGGGCGGCTATGTGGTGCACACGTTCCCGACCGGCCAGGGCAACATCATCGGCAATCCGATCGTGCCGGTGATCAAGATCTCGGCCAACCCGAAGACGCTGCGCACCATGCCCGAGCACATCGACGTCGATGTGACCGGCATCCTGCGCCGTGACATGACGCTCGACACGGCAGGCGATGCGCTGATCGACATGATCGTGCGCACATCGAATGGCCGTCTGACGGCGGCGGAGGCCCTCGGCCACCGCGAGTTCGTCATGACGAAACTGTACCGGAGCGCCTGAAGCAACGGACTTGAAATTCACCTCGCCTCGCGGCCAAGCGAGGCGAGGATTTCAAGTCCAAAGTTGCTTTCCAGCGCAATGCCTATAAAGCGTCTTTGGACCTTAGATGCGACTTTGAGACCGGCCTAGCCGTGGCTCGCATTTAATGTCCGACGCTTTAATGGCTGGCATCCGCACTGATCTTTCAGCGCTCGATCCGGTCCGCCGGGTCGAGCGCCTTTCGTTTGAGATCGACACAATGACAATGCAGCTCGTCGTCCCCGCCATGGATCACCTGCCTTCCTACGTCGCGGCGTTGGAAACGGGATGGTCGCCGAGCAACGTCATGGACCTCTCGGGACCGCAGCTCGCGGCCATTCGTGAGAACGCCGCCGGCTTCATCGCGGGCATGACGCTCCAGGGCGGCACGGTCACGCTGCCCGACGGCAAGATTGTCCCGAAGCTGCCGTTCATCGCGCGCTGGATGTGGGACGGGGAATTCTGCGGCACCATCTCGCTCCGCTGGCAGGAGGGAACGGATGCGCTGCCCGCGCACATGCTCGGTCACATCGGCTACGCCGTCGTGCCGTGGAAGCGCCGCCGCGGCCATGCAAGCGCGGCGTTGCGGCTGATGCTCGCCGAAGCAAGGAAAATCGGCCTTGGACGCATCGAAATCACGACCGATCCCGACAACACCATCTCCCGACGCATCATCGAAAAGAACGGCGGCCGTTATCTCGAAACTTTCGTCAATGAGAGCTTTGGTCCCGAGCCGCACGTTCGCTATGTTGTCGACCTGACATCGACAGAACCAAGAGACGAGAACCGATGAAGATCACCCGCATTCGCGACGCCGTCGCGCCGATCCCCTCGCCGATGCGCAATGCCGTCATCTCCTTCGACAAGATGACGATCAGCGTCGTCGCGGTCGAGACCGACGTGATCCGCGAGGGTAAACCGGTCATCGGCTATGGCTTCTTCTCGAACGGACGCTACGCGCAGTCCGGCATCATCCGCGAAAGGCTCGCGCCGCGCATTCTCGAAGCCGATCCGGCAAAGCTGCGCGACGAAACCGCCGGCACGCTCGACCCGCACGCCATCTGGGCGGCCATGATGAGCAACGAGAAGCCCGGCGGTCATGGCGACCGCGCGTTCGCTGCTGGCGCCATCGACATGGCGGTGTGGGACGCGACCGCGAAGATCCTCGGGCAGCCGCTCTGGAAGGTGCTCTCGGAGCGCTACAACGGCGGCAAGTCCGACGAGCGCGTGCTCGTGTACTCGGGCGGCGGCTACTACTACCCCGGCAAGGAGAAGCAGGGCCTGCAGGACGAGATGAAGCAGTGCTGGGATCTCGGCTACCGCCTGCTCAAGATGAAGATCGGCGGCGCCTCTCTCGAGGAGGACATCCAGCGCATCGAATGGGCGCTGGAGATCGCGGGCGACGGCAAGCGGCTCGCTGTCGATGCCAATGGGCGCTTCGATCTCGACACCGCGCTCGCCTATGCCCGCGCGATGGAGAAGTACAATCTGTGCTGGTTCGAGGAGCCGGTCGATCCGCTCGACTATCGCGCGCACGCCGTCCTCTGTGAATCGACGACGTCGTCGATCGCGACCGGAGAAAACCTGTTCTCCGTGCAGGATTTCCGCAATTTCGTGCGTCACGCAGGCATGCGCCCGCACATCGACTGGCTGCAGCCTGACCCGTCGCTCTGCTACGGCCTCACGGAGTCGCTGCGCATCTTCGACATGGCCGAGCGTGCCGGATGGGCGCGCCGCCGCATGGTTCCCCATGGCGGGCATCAGCTCGGCCTCAACATGGCGGCAGGCCTCCAGCTCGCCGGCACCGAAAGCTACCCCGGCGTTTTCAAACCCTACGGCGGATTCGCCGACGGTGTTTCCGTCGTCGACGGCTACACGGCACCGCAGGCGGAGCCCGGCATCGGCATCGAGCTCAAACGCGAGATGTTCGACCAGATGCGCCGCCTCATGGAAATCACCTGACCCGAGGGCACGCCTTGAGCACCGCCAACATTTCGACGCATGACCTCGAAGCGCTGATCGCACGCGCGCTCGAAGCCTCGAACACCAGCGCTGAGAATGCGGCGTCGGTTGCGCGGGCGCTGACGCAAGCCGAGGTCGACGGCCAGAAAGGACACGGCCTCTCGCGCGTGCCGAGCTACGCAGCACAGGCACGCGCCGGCAAGGTCGATGGCCATGCGACGCCGAAGCTCAGGCAGACGCGCGCCGCGACGCTGATGATCGACGTCGCGAACGGCTTCGCCTACCCGGCGTTCGATCTTGCGATTGCGGAGCTGCCCAGAGTCGCTGCCGAGACCGGCATTGCGGCTGCGGGATTTGTCCGCTCGCATCACTTCGGCGTCGCGGGTCGGCACGTCGAGCGGCTCGCGGAACGGGGCCTCGTTGCGCTGACGGTCTCCAACACACCGCAGGCCATGGCGGCATGGGGCGGCAAGCGCGGTGTTCTCGGGACCAACCCGATCGCGTTCGCCGCGCCGCGAGGCGAGGCACCGCCCCTTGTGATCGACATGGCGCTGACAGAGGTCGCGCGCGGGAAAATCGTCACGGCGGCGCAGAAGGGCGAGACGATCCCGCTCGGCTGGGCCGTCGACAAGGACGGGCAGCCGACCACGGACGCCAAGGCCGCACTCGCGGGTACGCTCACGCCTGCGGGCGGCGCGAAGGGCGCCGCACTCGCAATGATGGTGGAAACGCTCGCGGTCGCGCTTACAGGTGCCAACTTCGCCTATGAGGCCAGTTCCTTCCTGGACGCGAGCGGTCCGC
>CAZKZT010000384.1:0-3550 GCA_964557265.1 uncultured Hyphomicrobium sp. | reverse complement strand
CAAGTGCGCGGGCAAGGGCCACGCGTTGGCGCTGACCGCCCGAGAGCTGGTCGATCTGGCGGTCCGCGAGACGCGTGATGCGCATGAGCTCCAGCATCTCGTCCACGCGCGCTGTGATCTCTGCCTTGGCGCGTCCGCGAATGCGCAGACCGTAGCCGATATTGCCCGCTACGCTCATGTTCGGAAACAGGGCATAGGACTGGAAGACCATACCGACGTGGCGCTTCTCGATGGGGTCGGCCGTAACGTCGACGCCGTCGAAGAGCACGCGGCCACCGGCATCCGGCTGTTCGAGCCCGGCGATCATGCGCAAGGTCGTAGTCTTGCCGCAACCCGAGGGCCCGAGCAGCACAATTGTCTCACCCGGATTGATCGCGAGATCGAGAGGCTCGAGTGCGCGTGTGCCGTCGGCGAAAGTCTTGCGGCATCCTTCGAGCGTGATGGAGACCGGTGCGGCGCGAGATGACACTAGTGACCGTCCTTGCCTGGGGTTTTGCGTGTGGTGCCGGAATGGCCGATCCGCTGCATCGCGAGAAGAAGCGGCACGATCATGATGAAGAAGACGAGGGTGTAGGCGCTGCCGATCTCGAAGCGAAGCGAGGCATAGGCATCCGCGAGCCCGACCGGAAGCGTCTTGTTCAGCGGTGTATGCAGCAGCCACGTCATGTTGAACTCGCCGATCGAGAGCGTCAGCACCATCAGGGCGCCCGCGACGATGCCGCTGCGGCAGTTGGGCAGGATCACCTGGAAGAAGCGTTGCCTGAAATTCGCGCCCAGCGACGCCGCGCCCTCCTCCAACGTCTTGAGGTCAATGGCCAGCATGACTGCGAGCACCGAGCGCACCATGAAAGGAAGCGTGAAGAGCACGTGGCCGACCAGAATGAAGAGCCACGACGTGCGAAAGCCGCGGATGCCGCCGTAGGTGACGATCAGTGCGAGTGCCGTCGCGAGCCCGGGGATGGCCACGGGCATCACCAGCAGCTCCTCGATGAAGCGCGTGATACGCGACTGGCGTTTGGCGAGGACGTAAGCCGCCGGAATGCCGAGCACGAGCGTCGCAGCGAGACACGCAAGCGCGAGGCCGATCGAGAGGAACATCGTGTCGCGATAGCCGTTCCACACCTCGACGACCCATCGCGTCGTGAACCCGCTCGCAATGCCGACCTGATAGTTGACCGTCAGGCCGGCGAGGATGGACAGGCACACCGGAACAATCAGGAACGCGCACACGACCAGCGTGAAGGCGAGCTGCACATAGAAGAGACTGCCGCGACGGATCATATTGCGCTCCCTCAGCCCGCCGCCGCGACATTGGCGCCAGCGGCCGTGCGCGCTACCGCAAGCGCGAGCCACGTCACGGCGCCAAGCACGAACGAGAGCGCGGCGGCCATGGCGATGTTCGCCTGCAGTGTGAATTCGGTATAGATCGTCATCGGCAGCACGTTGATGCGCGTCGCCAGCGTGAATGCGGTGCCGAACGCGCCCATGGCTGTCGCAAAGCAGATGGCACCCGCCGAGATGAGCGCCGGCCTCAACCCCGGAATGATGACGTCGCGCACGACCTGCCACGGCGTCGCGCCGAGCGAGCGCGCCGCTTCCTCGAGGCGAGGATCGAGCTTCTCGGCGGTTGCCATGACGGTGAGGATGGTGCGGGGAATGGAGAAGTACACATAGCCCAGCAGCAGGCCGGCCATAGAGTAGGCGAACACGACGCGCTCATTGAAAAGGGCGAGCGTCAGGCTGCCGATGAGCCCTTGCCGGCCGGCCAGCACGATCACCATGAAGCCGACGACGACGCCCGGAAAGGCCAACGGCAGCGTCAGCATGGCGACCAGCGCCGGACGTCCCGGAAATACATTGCGCTGGAGGAAGACACCAGCGATGCCACTGACGATCAACGTGATCACCGTGGTTGCGATCGAGACGAGCAGCGTCGAAATGAGCGAGGCAAGGTAGCCACGCTCGGTCACGATCGCAGCATAGGCTGCGTATCCGCTAGTACCGCTGCCGCCCACCAGAAGAAGCCGCCCGAGCGGCAGCAGGAAGAACGCAGTAAAGAAGATGCCGGCTGGCAGCAGAAGAGCCGTCAGCCTCAATCGATCGTTCGTCATCAGGGATCCGCAGAGCGAGGTGACACTACCGCCACCCCGCTCGAAATGAGGTCAGTTCACTTCGTTTTTGTAGCGCTCGATGATGATCTTCTGCGCGGCGCCGATCTTGCCGAGATCGACGGGCTTGGCGCGCGCATAGTCCGCATCCGGCAGGAACTTCGCCTTGGCCTCGGCCGATAGCTTCTCGGCGAAGACCGGGCGCAGATACGCATTGCCCCACATGGCCTGGCTCGCATCCGAAAGCACGTAGTCGAGCACCTTCTTGCCGTTGGTGGCATTCGGGCCGCCCTTCACGAGACCCATGACATAGGGGACGACAAGCGAACCTTCCTTCGGAATGACGAAGCGGATCGGCGCCTTGTCGGTGTACTGCCCGCGGTAGGCGTTGAAGTCGTAGTCGAACAGGATCGGGATCTCACCCGAGACGACGCGCGCATACGACGTCTGCTTCGGCACGATCGGCTGGTTCTTGGCGAGCTCTTTGAAGAACTTTATGGCCGGATCGATATTATCGTACGTGCCGCCGAGCGCGAGGTTCACCGCCATCACGCTGAACTGACCAACGGCCGCGGACGTCGGATCGAGATAGCCGACGAGGCCCTTGTACTCGGGCTTCAGCAGGTCGGCAAAGCTTTGCGGCACCGGCACCTTGCCGAGCGCCTTGGTGTTGACGAAGAAGCCGAGCGTGCCGGTGTGAATCGTGAACCAGTGACCGTTCGGATCTTTGAGGCTGGCGGGGATTTTTTCCCAACCGGCAGGCTTGTACGGCGTCAGCACACCGGCATTCACGGCCGCGCCCGACGCGATGCCACCGAGATAGGTCACGTCCGCAACCGGGCTCGCCTTCTCGGCGATGAGCGCAGCGATAGACTGGCCGGAGTTTTTGTTGTCGGCCGGGACGTCGATACCGAGCGTCGACTTGATGGCCTTGAGCTGTGAACCCCAATCGGCCCACTCGGGCGGGCAATTGTAGCAGATAGCGCTACCCTGCGCCGCGGCGGTCTGCGGTCCCGTCACCAAGCCAATGGCAGCTGTCGCGCACGCCATGGCGGCCGCGAGCGTGAAGCGTCTGATCATCGTGGATCCCCTCGTCATTCGTCACACAACTGCGGGACCGGATATTGCGCAGCAAATCTCTCGCCGCCCGCACCTGTAAGTGAGCCCGCCGAGCCCTCCCTAGGGATACTGGATTTCGGTTATGTGACACCGCGCACAGGACGTCGGCGGATCACCCACCCGCTTGCCAATTTGTCATTGGTCTGTCGCAGGCGGAGGTTACGCGCTTTTCGAAACGGCTCTATGGGCCCGGCACCGAGGAGCACTGTGGATGGTGGAACCGCTCGTTCGCATCAATGGGCTGAGCATTGATTTCGAATCCGGCCGATCCAGTGTGCGAGCCCTGCATGGATTTGATCTCGAGATCAGCAAGGGTGAGGCGG
>CAZKZT010000383.1:0-3553 GCA_964557265.1 uncultured Hyphomicrobium sp. | reverse complement strand
AGATCGCGATCTCGATCGCGCCGCTGTTGAGCTGCGCGACGACTTCGACCGTGCCATCCGGCGGCGAGAACGATAGGGCGTTGTCGAGGAGGTTGGTGAACACGCGGCCGAGATTGATCTCATGTCCATTGACCACGAACGCATCGGAGCGCAGCGGCACATTCTGGATGTCGAGCGTGATGCTATGGGCATCGTCCTCGATCGTCGCGCGTATGGTCTCGACGATCGACGTGAGGATGTCGCGGACGTCAACCGGCTCCGTCTTCTGCAGGGCCAGTTCGGCATCCAGGCGTGAGGTGTTGGCAACGTCCGTGATCAGGCGGTTCAGTCGCTTGAGCTCGGCCTGGATCTGCTGGACCACCTGCTCGCGCTGTTCGGGGGTGCGGGCGTAGTGCAGCGACTGCGCCATCACCTGCGCCGCAGTGAGCGGGTTCTTCAACTCATGCGCGACGTCGGCGGCGAACTTCTCGCTCGATTCGATGCGGCGATAGAGCGACCGCGTCATGCTGTGTACGGCTTCGGAAAGCTGGCCGACCTCGTCCTGGCGATTGCCGAACTGCGGCAGCTCCGTGCGTGCATTGATGCTCTTGGCGACGCTTTCCGCGCCTTCCGACAGGCGGCGCATCGGGCCCGCGATGGTGCGCGCGAGCAGGATCGACGCCAGGATCGAGGCCATCAGCGCCATCAGCACCAGCGTCAGCATGACACTGCGCTCGCTGTTGATGATCTCGTCGATCTCGCCCGGCCGCGTCGACAGCAGCAGCGCGCCGAGGACTGCGTTGCGGCGCTGGATCGGCACAGCCAGCGAGACGATCTTCTCCTGGTCATCGGTGAGCAGCAGCATCGGCGGCAGGGCCGCGCCGCGCAGGGCCTGACGGACTTCCGGGTAGCTGGTGCCGCTGGCGCGGCCGATCTCCCGATAGACCGGCAGGTCGGACCGGTCGAGGTAGCTGGTCAGCCGGGTCCAGAAATTCTTGACCTTGACGCGCTCGGTCTTGGCTGGTTCCGCAGCCTCGGTGGTGCGGGTCTCGCTTCCCGCATCGAGGGGGAAGGGAAATTGCAGCTCGTTGAGCTCATTGGAGTCGACGATCAGTTTGCCGTTGCGATCGTAGATGCGGGCGCGGGTGTTGTGGGTCGGATGGATCAGCCGCTTGAGGACGGGGATCACCCGCTCATGGCGCAGCGACATTTCCATCGCCGAGAAGCCGTCATCGCGGAACGGCACTCTGAAATTGTCGAGTTCCGGGAGCCGGTCGGGATCAAACGCCAGGCGCCCCTCGCGCTCGATGAGCGCGCTCGATGCGATTGCCGAGGCAATGATCTCGCCCTGAACCTTGAGACTTTCGTACTTGGCTGTGATCAGCCACGCCTGTTTCTGGCCGAGCCAAACCATGCCGCTGACGAGCACGACGAGGCCGAGCAGGTTCGCGAGCACGATGCGGCGCGCGAGCGTCGAGAAGAAATAGCGCAGCGGCGGGCGGGTCTGGAGGTACTGCCAGATCTCCAGGGCGCGCGCCCTGAACGCCGGCAGCCAAGTGCCCTGGCGGAACCGCTTGGCGAGCGAGCTGGCGTCATCGTCCGACGCAGGCAACTGCCAGATGCGATCGCCATCGAGTGCCATCGTTCGGTTCCCTCGCTCTCGCGGTCATCGGTCCCGCGAGACCGCAGCTTCGGCGGCGGTCCCATTGCCGTTCCGGCGACACGGGTCGGAAGTGCGGACGTCCCGTGGATGGGGAAGCGCCGCGCGCCGGCCGAAACGATACTACAGCATGTGCCCGGATGCCGGTATCGCCCTATTTTGGGAAGGCCCATGCCCTCCGCGGTCAAGTCTCCTTGAACCGGTAGCCAACCCCGTAAAGTGTTTCAATGACGTCGAAATCGTCATCGACTTGCTTGAACTTCTTGCGCAGGCGTTTGATGTGGCTGTCGATGGTGCGGTCGTCGACGTAGACCTGATCGTCGTAGGCGGCATCCATCAGGGCGTCGCGGGTTTTGACCACGCCCGGGCGCGTCGCCAGCGCCTGCAGGATGAGGAATTCGGTCACGGTGAGGGTAACGGCGCGATTGTCCCAATGGCAGGTGTGACGCTCGGGATCGAGCCGCAGTTTGCCGCGTTCGAGGATGCGGGCGGCTTCGGTCGGCGTGATCACGCCGTCCTTGGCTTGGGCGCGCCGAAGCACGGCCTTCACGCGCTCGACGACGAGGCGCTGCGAGAACGGTTTGGCGATGTAGTCGTCGGCGCCCATCTTGAGGCCAAACAGCTCGTCGATTTCCTCGTCCTTCGAGGTGAGGAAGATCACCGGCATATCGGACTGCTGGCGGATGCGGCGCAGCAACTCCATCCCGTCCATGCGTGGCATCTTGATGTCGAAAACACCGAGATCGGCAGGCTCCTCGGTTAGCGCTTCGAGGGCGGCGGCGCCATCCGGATAGGTTCGAACCTTGTAGCCTTCCGCCTCCAGCGCCATGCGCAGCGCCGTGAGGATGTTGCGCTCGTCATCAACGAGGGCGATCGTGCTTTTCTCTTTCATGACCTCGACATCCTGACTGTGGACGCACGCTTCCGAGCCTCTAGGGCGTCAGCATGGGCGAATTGTGACGGCGCAGCTCCGTGCGCCTATGATCGATTGTTGTCGAATGCTCCCAGCACAATCGGCTGATCCATCCGGGGTATCGAAGGGTAGCACGCCTCAATAGCACCCCCGGAGCAGTTATGCACAGTTTGCCGCCGGTGATGCCGATGCGGGCGGGCAGATTCCAGCAGATCTCGGCAGCTTGGCTTCCTCGCGGCGGTGGCTGGCAATGCACCGACACATATCCTAATGGTGTGAGGTGGGAAAGCAGCCCGGTGCAGAGAGCCCCGGTGTCGCACCCCGCCGCAGGCCGGCCGACGACCGGCCTGCCGTGTTGCCGGGACCAACTCCGCACTTGGCGTCCGGCCCGCCATCCGGTTGAATAATGGGGACTTCCTGCCCGCCTGACACTCCGTCCTCCCGCATCATCTGTTCAGGAATCGTACGCGCATGACGACCACTTCCTTCGACATCATTGTCATCGGCGCCGGCCCCGGCGGCTATGTCGCGGCGATCCGGGCCGCCCAGCTCGGGTTCAAGGTTGCCGTCGTCGAGCGCGAGCACATGGGCGGCATCTGCCTCAACTGGGGGTGCATACCGGCCAAGGCGCTGCTGCGATCGGCCGAGATCTACCATTACGGGACCCATGCCAAGGACTATGGGCTCAAGCTTGAAGGGACGATGACGGTCGATACGGCGGCGGTGGTGCAGCGCTCGCGCGACGTCTCGAAGCGCCTGAACAACGGCATCGGCTTCCTGATGAAGAAGAACAAGGTGTCGGTGATCTGGGGCGAGGCGGTGATCGAGCGGCCGGGCCGGATCCAGGTCGCGGCGCCGAAGAAGCCGGCGATGCAGCCGCAGATCCCGCCGCCCGCCGGTACGCTGGGGGCAGGCGCCTTCGAGGCCAAGCACATCATCATCGCGACCGGCGCGCGGCCGCGCGTGCTGCCGGGGCTGGAGCCCGACGGCAAGCAGGTCTG
>CAZKZT010000382.1:0-3553 GCA_964557265.1 uncultured Hyphomicrobium sp. | reverse complement strand
TCTGGTGGCGCTCGGTACGCGCCTGCGCGGTCGCGTGACGGCCTAAGACAACCCCTACATCACGATCGGAACGGAACGCTCACGGTTACGTCGCGTGCGTCGGCGGGCGCTCGAGCGGCGGCGTGTGCGGCGTCGCTCATTGATGACGTCAGCGCCTAAAACGACAAAACCGCACTGCGGGCCGTTGGGCCTGCAATGCGGCTTTGAGGTCGCTTGAAGTCGAGAGGCGGCCGCAACGCAGACGCCTTCGGCTCCGATTGATTTAGCGAACCTGCTGGGTCGCGGCGATGTCGCCGGCGCCGAGCTTGTACGACTCGTGGGCCACTTCCTTGCGGCACGCGCCAAGAGCGACAGCCGCGATCACCGTGGCAAGTACGATGGCACTCTTCATAGTCAGTCTCCCCTAGAAAGCCCCGTGATGGGATCAACTCTCAACGCAAACGCGCGCTCCGTCGCCGGTGCATGGGCACCTATTGTCATTGGTCCATGCAAACAGCGAGCATGATCCAACAGCAACAACCTCAGCGGGTTTCAATCTCGAAAACGAGCACGATGGCCCGGCTTCGATGTATAGCCCGCTGAATCCGGCGGTCGCTCTAAATTGGGTACCTGTGGGTAACGTTCAGATCAAGAACAGTGCCGCATTCACAGGTGTTTTCTGGCTGCTAAGATGCGAAAATGACACTAGAACCGGTGGCGGCAGCGTCACCGGAGGCTACTTGAGACGCATAATAAAGAGTCGGATCGATCCGAACACTGTCTCCAATGGTACGTCAACGTAGCAGCGGCGACCATGCTGGGTCGGACGCGAACGATGGCGTGCGAATCACGCGCTCGTTGCGGCCGGTGAGGTCGATCGAATAGATGCGCGAGCCGCCATTGGCGCCTTGGGTCTCCCGGAAGAACATCAGGAAGCGGCCGTTGGGGGCCCAGGTCGGCCCTTCGTTGTGATAGCCCTCGGTGAGAATGCGTTCGCCGGTGCCGTCGGGACGCATGACGCCGATGAGGAAGCTGCCGCCGAGTTGCTTCGTGAAGGCGATGTAGTCGCCGCGCGGTGACCAGACCGGCGTCGAATAGCGCCCGTCGCCTTGGCTGATCCGGCGCGGGGCGCTCCCGTCTGCACCCATGACGTACAGCGCCTGGCGGCCCTCGCGGTCCGATTCGAAGACGATGGCGCGGCCGTCGGGTGCATAGCAGGGGCCGGTATCGATCGCGCGGCCCTGGGTGAGGCGGCGCATCTGACGGCTGCGGAGATCCATCTCGAGGATCGACGAGTCGCCTTCCTGCTGGAGGCTCATGACGATGCGCTGGCCATCAGGTGAGAAGCGTGGCGCGAAGGTCATGCCGGGGAAATCGCCGACAACGTGGCGCTGGCCCGTCTCGATGTTGAAGAGCACGACGCGCGGCTGTGCGCCGGCGTAGGACATGTAGGTGACCTCCTGCGAGGTCGGGCTGAAGCGCGGCGTGAGGACAAGTTCGCCGCCCTGGCTCAGCATGCGCACGTTGAAGCCGTCCTGGTCCATGATCGCCAGCCGCTTGATGCGCTTCTGCTTGGGGCCGGTTTCATCGATGAAGACGATGCGGGTGTCGAAGTAGCCGGACTCGAGGGTCAGCTTCTCCCAGATCTGGTCCGCAATGATATGGCCGACACGGCGCCAGTTGGCGCTGGCGGTGGTGAACTGCTGGCCGGTCACCTGCTTGCCGAGCACCACGTCCCATAGCCGGAATTCGGCGCGCACGCGCCCATCCTGAGACTGCGACACCCGGCCGACGACGAGCGCCTCGGCGCCGGCGCTGCGCCAGTCGGCGAAGCGCGGCGCGGCATTGAGGTCACCGATGCGCTCGATAAAGCCCCGTGGATCGAGCGGCTGGAACAGGCCCGAGCTCTCGAGGTCGTTGGCGACGACACCGGCGATCTCGGCCGCAAAGCGCGGATCGTCGCCGAGAAACGGTGGAATCGCGATCGGCCGCGGGCGAATGTTGGCCTGGTCGATGTCGACCTCGATCGGCCCACGCTGCTGCGCCATCGCCGGCAGGAGAGGCGCGACGGATGCCGCTGCCCCCATTCCAAGGGCAGTTCGCCGCGTTACAGTGCGCTTGTTGGTGGTCGAAGGCATTGATCAGCCAGTCCCCGGAGTATCCCTGGACGCTGTGCGCCGCCAAGGTGTCGAAAGTTTGGAAGACGCCGTGCGGACACGTGCGGCGGACGTTTAAGCCGCTCAGCCGAGCGTGACGCCGCATTTGGCGGCCCAGCCGAGGCCCTGCACGGTGCCATTTCGCGGCTTGTACTCGCAGCCGACATAACCTGTGAAGCCGGTCGCGTCGATCTCCCGGAAGAGAAATGCATAGTTCATTTCGCCGTCGTCCGGTTCCCCGCGGTCGGGCGGACTGGCGATCTGGTAGTGACGGGCGAGATGGCCGAACTCGCGGATCGCCGTCGCGGTGTCCCCTTCCTGGATCTGGCGGTGGTAGAGGTCGAACTGGAGGCCGAGGTTAGGTTCGCCCGCCTCGTAGATGACGGCGCGTGCCTCGCCGGTGGTGTTGAGGAAGAAGCCCGGGATGTCGCGCGTGTTGATGGGCTCGATGATGACGTCGACGTCGTCTTTGGCCGCCAGCCGTGCCGCGCGCTTGAGGTTGGCGACATAAGTGCGCCGCTCGGCGCCATGGTGACGCAGGCCCGGCATCGCGTGGATGCGCCGGCAGCCGGTGGCGTCAGCGTAACGCAGCGCCAGTGCGACTGCCGCCTCGAAGTCGGCTTCCCGCCCGGGGATGGCGGCGAGACCGCGCTCGCCCTTGGTCCAGTCACCCGGCGGCAGATTGAACAGCGCTTGAGTGAGGCCGTTGTCCTTCAGCCGGGCGGCGATTTCCTGGGGCTCGAAGTCATAGGGGAACAGGAATTCCACCGCGCGAAAGCCGGCTTTGGCCGCTGCCTCGAAGCGATCGAGGAAGGGCACCTCCAGGAACATGAAGGACAGATTGGCGGCAAAGCGCGGCATCGCGGTGATCCTCCCCGTAGCATCGGTGGTTTGGCGGCGAGCATTGCAGAGCCAGGGAGCGTTGTCAGCAGGGGGCGGATGCCGCTTGGCGCGCTCAGCGGTTCACCTTGCCGGCGGGCGGCGTCCGCAGCGTCATGATGAAGTCGGCCAGATCGTGCATCTCGTCCTGGGTAAGGTGATGATTGGGCATCATCGGCGGGATCGAGCGCAGCCACATCACGATCCCCTCGGGCGTCTGCCCGCGTCTTTGCGCCACGGCGGCGAATCCCGGAATGTCGTTCGCGCCTCGCTTCTCTCCCTGCCCAGGCGCCATATGGCAGTTCGCGCAGAGCCGCTCGGCGAGGGCGCGGCCCTTCTCGGCGCCTTCGGTTGCGAACGCTGTTCCGGCGGGGAGCCAGACGGCGGCCACTATCGCCGCGATCCGGGCCGGTCTGCGCCAGCCAGCACTCCGGTCGATCATCGTGTATTCCCCCTGCTTCGATGTCGTCTGCCATCCTGCCACCAGCCCTGGACGACCGCTTGCGTTAACGCAAGACCGGGCGCGTCCGCGGCGCCGT
>CAZKZT010000381.1:0-3591 GCA_964557265.1 uncultured Hyphomicrobium sp. | reverse complement strand
CGCCGATATCCGCGATCAGGCGCGACGCATCACCGATCGCGGATATCGGCGCGGAGGCGATGCGATGACCGCCGCCGACGCCTCCCACTCCGGCGGGTGCCAGTGCGGCGCGGTGCGTTTCCGCGTGACCGAGCTTGGCCGCGCCTCGGTCTGCTACTGCCGCATGTGCCAGAAGGCGACCGCGGGGCTCGGCGGTTTCTTCGTGACCGCGACGGCGTTCGAGTGGACGCGTGGCGCGCCGAAGCACTTCGCGAGTTCCAACGTCGCCCGGCGCGGTTTCTGCGGCGACTGCGGCACGCCGCTGACATTCGAGAGCGGCGGCGCGGTCGACCTGTCGATCGTGACATTCGACGATCCCGAAGCGGTGGCCCCGACGGTACAGCTCGCGCCCGACTCCCGCGTGCACTGGGGCGACCATCTCGCCGCGCTGCCACGCCGGCCCGACAACGATGGCAGCTACGCGGCGCGCTTGGCCGCGATCGTCTCTCATCAGCATCCCGATCACGATACCGACCATTGGAAACCCGCGCGATGACCAGCGATCCGCAGAAGCCACCGTTTCGAAATCATCCGCTCTATTATCCTTTCATCAAGATCGTCGTGCTTGCTTGTGGGCTCTACTTTGCGTTGCGGATTTTCGGAGTCCTCTGATCGTCATGTCCATGGATAAGCGCGGCGAACGCGCGCTCGATGAACTGCAGATGTGGGGACAGCGGGTTGCGGCGCGCCTTAGCCGTCACCGCAAGCGGGCTGATCTCCACTCCGAACTCGAGCGCCTCGACATCAGCCTGGAGCCGGACGACGCGCGCTTCATGCGCATCGTCGAGGAGATCGGCGCCCGCGAGGCGCGCGGCTACTGTTACGACGGCGCGGACGCATCCTTCGAGCTGCTCGCGCGCAGTTTCCTGGGGCAGGTGCCGCAGTATTTCGTGGTCGACAGCTGTGACATCATCGAAGTGCGCCACGCCACCCAGGGCGGTCCGGTGCTGCCGGCCGAAGCGTCGGTGCGTGTGCTCGTGAGCGGCGATCGCGCGCCGGTCTGGTCGGCTGCGGACGGCATAGGCCCCATCGAGGCCAGCGAACGAGCGCTGCGCAAGGCGCTCGGAACCTACCGGAAGCACCTCCAGGACTTCGAGTTCGTGGACTACAAGGTGCGCGTGCTGCCGCGCGCCGAGGGCAGTCTGGCGCGCGTGCAGGTCGAAAGCCGCTCGTGCGTGAGCGGCGAGCATTGGTTCACTGTCGGCGTGGCGCCGGACATCGTCGAGGCGAGCTTTGAGGCGCTGGTCGACGCGATCACCTACAAGCTGATGAAGAGCGACGCCGAGGCGCCGCACGCCATGGCGAGCTGAGGCGCGCGCGGGAGAGTTGACGTCGCACTCAACGCGGTGGGGCGCGTGGGAAGGCCGGGTCGTTGTCGTCGAACGGGCGCGGCGGCGGAATCTGCACTGGAAAGGTCCTGGGAGCTGAAGGCGGTGGCGGCGGTTGCGCCGAGGCCGGCGGTGCGGATACCGGCGACGGTGGAGGCGATACCGGCGGGGGAATGGCGCCATTCACGCGCGCGAGCCGCGCGGCTTTTCCGCGCTCGTAGAGCTTCGCGACATCCTTGAGGCTGTCCTGGATCAGCTTGACGCGCGTCGCGTTGGCTGGATGCGTCGACATCCATTGCGGCGGCGCGCCCTTGGCGGCCTGTTCCATCTTCTGCCACAGCGTCACGCCAGCGGCGGGATCGTAGCCGGCGCGGGCGGCGATCTCCATGCCGATCAGGTCCGCTTCCGTCTCGTCGTCGCGCGAGAACTTGAGCGTCAGCAGGCTGCCACCGGCGGCGCCGATCGCGTCGCCGCCCTGTCCGAAGATGAGCATCCCAACCAGACGGCTGCCGATCTGGGTCAGCGTGTTCTTGGCTGCCCGTTCGCGGGCGTGTTCGCGCAATGCGTGGGCCATCTCGTGGCCCATGATCATCGCGGCCTCGTCGTCGGTGAGCTTCAGTGTCTCCAGAATGCCGAGGAAGAACGCGATCTTGCCGCCCGGCATGCAAAAGGCGTTGATGTTGCGTGAGGCGATCAGCGCCACCTCCCATCGCCATTCCCGCGCGCGCGGGTTCCACTTCTCGACGTGGGGAAGCAGATCATCGGCGATCCGCTGGAGGCGCTGCGCCTGTGGATGGCTACGCGGCAGCAGCGCGCGTTTGGCGCTGGCCTGGTTCTTGAGCGCCAGATATTGCTGCGCCGCCGCCTGTTCGATCTGTGCGGCGGGAACGAGGCGGCGCACGAACGACGGCCGCCCGACCTTGACGCCTTCGCCTGGATCCTGGGCGACGGCCACCAGTCCCGATCCAAGCAGGGCCAGCGTACAGACGACGATCAACCACCAACGGCGCATGTGTTCCCCGCTGCGCGAACCTTCTCCTATTCTACTGCGGCGTCAGTATCTCCCGCTACAGCAGCCGCATCTGTCCGCCGGCCGGCACGGGCGGTGTGAACAGATCCGTCCGCAGCTTGAGCGAGCGCGCGTTGAGGCCGAGGCGCGTGCACGCAAGCCGGAAGCGGGTTGCGATTTGCGCCGCGTAAGGGCCGGTGCCGCGCTGGCGGATGCCGAACGCCGAGACATAGTCGCGCCCGCCGTGCATCGACCGCAACACCGAGATCACGCGCGCCGCACGGTCTGGATGATCCGTCTCCAGCCACTCGCGGAACAGCTCCTTCAATTCGAGGGGCAGCCGCAGCACGACGAACCCGGCTTCGCGCGCGCCAGCGGCCTGCGCGGCCTCGAGGATTTTCTCGATCTCGCTATCGTTGAGCGCTGGCACGATCGGCGCCACCATCACCGACACCGGCACCCCGGCCGCGCTCAACCGCGCGATGGCTTCGAGGCGCTTCGGCGGTGTTGCGGCGCGCGGCTCCATGCTGCGCGCGAGACGGCGGTCGAGGCTCGTGACCGAGATCGCGACCTTGACCAGCTTGCGCGCCGCCATCCGCGACAGGATGTCGACATCGCGGACGATGCCCGCCGACTTGGTGACGATGCCGACCGGATGGGAGGCGGCATCCAGCACTTCCAGGATGCGCCGCGTGATACCGCGTTCGCGCTCGACCGGCTGATAGGGGTCGGTAACCGCGCCGAGTGCGATCGTCTGCGGCACGTAGTTGCGCCGCGATAGTTCCCGCTCTAGGAGCTCCGGCGCGTTGACCTTGGCGTAGATCTTGGTCTCGAAGTCGAGGCCGGGAGAGTGACCGAGGTAGGCGTGGGTCGGGCGCGCGTAGCAATAGATGCAGCCATGCTCGCAGCCGCGATAGGGGTTGATCGACTGGGAGAAGTTGAGGTCGGGGCTGTCATTGGTGGAGATGATGCTCTTGGCGCGCTCCTCCATCACCTCGGTGCGAAAGGCGTCGAGCGTCGCCAGTGTTTCCCAGCCGTCGTCGACCTCCTCCCGCTTACCGGAATCGTAGCGGCTCGACCGGTTCGACCGCGCCCCGCGCCCCCGCCGCCGCTCGCTATCCGGATGTCCGATGCCCTTCGCTTCGGGGGGCGGTTCCGGCTCGACGCTGATGTCGTGGTCGCGCGCCATTCGTGTGTCCTGTGCCTCCCGGGCAC
>CAZKZT010000380.1:0-3605 GCA_964557265.1 uncultured Hyphomicrobium sp. | reverse complement strand
CTTCTCCCTCTCCCCATTGTCTTCAATGGGGAGAGGGTCGGGGTGAGGGGCGGCGGCAAACGCCGACGTCAGCACATGGGCCGCCCCCCACCCTGACCCTCTCCCCGCTTGCGGGGAGAGGGAAAAGTGGGCGTCACTCTCTGATGATCAACCGAGCTGCGGCGCAATCTTCACGCACGCGTCGATGAGGCCCTTCACGGAGTCGACCGACTTCGTGAACATTGCCTTCTCGGAATCATTCAGCTCGATCTCGACGACCTTCTCGACGCCGTTCGCACCGATCACGACCGGCACGCCGACGTACATGTCCTTCACGCCGTACTGGCCATCCAGGTACGCGGCGCAGGGCAGGATGCGGCGCTTATCCTTCAGGTAGCTCTCGGCCATCTGGATCGCCGACGACGCGGGCGCGTAGAATGCCGAACCGGTCTTGAGCAGTGCCACGATCTCGCCGCCGCCCTTGCGCGTACGATCGACGATCTGGTCCAGCTTCTCCTGGCTGATCCAGCCCATCTTGACGAGGTCGGGCAGCGGCACGCCGCCGACTGCCGAGTAGCGCACCAGCGGCACCATGTCGTCGCCGTGGCCGCCGAGCACGAACGCCGTCACGTCTTCGACCGAGACGTTCATGGCTTCGGCCAGGAAGTAGCGGAAGCGGCCCGTGTCGAGAACACCCGCCATGCCGATGACCTTGTTCTTCGGCAGGCCCGAGGCCTTCTGCAGCGCCCACACCATGGCATCGAGCGGGTTCGTGATGCAGATCACGAAAGCATTCGGCGCGTACTGCTTGATGCCTGCGCCGACCGACTCCATGACCTTGAGGTTAATGCCGATCAGATCGTCGCGGCTCATGCCGGGCTTGCGCGGCACGCCGGCGGTGACGATCACGACGTCCGCACCCTCGATATCGGCGTACGAGCTGGTGCCCTTCATCGCCGAGTCGAAGCCTTCGACGGCGCCCGACTGCATCAGGTCGAGGCCTTTACCGGCCGGCACGCCTTCCGCGATGTCGAACAGGACGACGTCGCCCAATTCCTTGAGGCCTACGAGATGGGCAAGCGTGCCGCCGATCATACCGGCGCCGACGAGGGCGATCTTGGTGCGCGCCATAGTGTGGGGTCTCCTTCGCGACATATTAGAATTGATCGCGATGCACGGGGCGCGGCGTAATGAGCCGTTGCGGCGGCATCGTCCGGGTCGGATTAGCGGGAAATGTGCGGCGCGGCAAGGTGAACTGGCGCTCAATCGTCGGCCAGGATCCAGTTCGTGGCGCCCACCTGGGTTGCTTACACGATACTGGCAAAGAGCTGGAGAAGCTGCTCCGCGCACGCAATCGGGTTGTATTTCGCCTTGAGCGTCAGCCAACCCGCGACGCCCATCTCGTGAGCGCGTTCCGGATCCGCGAGGATCGAGGCCAGCGCATCTGCAAGCGCGGTGGCGTCGCCCGCCTCGACAAGCCGTCCGCTTACGCCGTCCTCGACGAGTTCTGCGATGCCTCCGACGCGGGTCGCCACAACCGGGCGCTGCTGTGCAAAGGCTTCCATCAGCACGATGGGGATGCCCTCGCCGAAACTCGCCAGTACGGAAACATCGGCGGCCGCGATCTGCGCGGCAACTTCCTGCGGTGGCAGCGCACCTTTCATCGTCACGCGCTCGGAGAGATCCAACGCCGCTATCCTGCCCGCCACTTCCTCCTCGAGCGGACCTGACCCGACGAACGTGCAATGGAACGCAAGCCCGCGCGCCTTGAGCTGGGCGAGCGCCTCGACCAGAACACGGTGGCCCTTCTCGGCGGCAAGTCTCGCGACGCACACAATGTGATTGCGCCCAGGCAGCGGCGGCACCTGCTCCTCCGGCAGCGCCGGAAAACCGCAACGCACCACATGAACCTTGTCTGACGCCTCGGGAGCGCTGTGCAGCAGGACCTCGCGGCCATAGTCGCTGATACAGACTGAAAATGCGCTTTCGCGGACCTTCTCGCCGTGACGGAAGACTTCCGGTTCGTCCAGATCGATGCCGTGATACGAAATGCTGTACGGCAGCTTCGCAAGACGTGCCGCGATCATCGCCGTATTCGAACCGGCGTTCCCGAAGTGACAATGCAGATGTTGCGCGCCGGAACGGCGCAACATGTCCGCCAGCAGAACGCCTTCACCAAAATACGCCAGCCATTTGAGCTTCTGTCGCCCGCTGGCCTTTGCCAAAGCATCAGCCAGCTCGCGCCTCAGGGCGCCGGGTTGCCGCCATAGTGCCACGGCGAAGGCGCTGAGGAGGGCGCCGACTGGCGGCGGCACGAGCCAGCGCGTGATCTGCGCCTCGGCCGCAGCGTGCTCCCCCAGAATATCGGCGGCCGTCGGCCGGTTGACCGAGAAGCGTACGATCTCGACGCCCGCATCGGAGAGACGATCGATCTCGCGCTTGATGAAGGTATGGCTTTGTGCCGGATACCGGCTGACGAGATAGGCAATCCTCATTGGCTAATCTCTCCGGAACATGCGCCGGGAAAGCCCGCAAATTTCCATTCGGAGAAGCGTCTCGGATGGCTTTCCGCTTGCGTCGCTCAGACCGTCCTCGGAGATGAACCATCGGCGCAGCGCAAACACGTCATCCTTCTGGCGGTCGTTGAGGCCCGGCATCATCGTTACAGCGTGTGCATATCCGGCGGCCGCCGCTGCCCGCCGCACACGCGCATCCTGATCTCCGTTCGGGAAGCAAAGGCCCGCGACCGAGCGACCGGTTACGGCCGACAGTATCGCCTTGGAGTCCACGACTTCGCGCTCGAGCTCCACGTCGTCGCACTGCGGCAGCATTGGATGTGTCATCGTATGCGAGCCGATTTCATGCCCGTCGTCAGCGAGCGACTTCACCTGGGCAGCGGTCATGATGAGCGCATCGTCGTCGCTCGGGCGCACGCTGGCGCGCAGTCCCGCCACCAGCGCTTCCCGCTCGGCGGGAGAGAGTCGCTTCGCCTTCTCGAGGGCAGCCTCGGCAGCACCAGCGGTGTGTTGCTCCCCGTTCCCGCGGTGCGCGTTGCCAACGATGTCGTACCAGGGGAGCTCATCACGATCGACGAGGCCAGCAATCACGTAGAAGGTCGCCCGCAGCCCTGAAGCTTTGAGGATCGGCGCCGCATAGCGCGCATTGTCGCGATAGCCGTCGTCAAAAGTCATAACTGCCAGTGGGCGATCCTGCGGCGCACCGTTCTTCCATACGTCGAACGCCTCCGCGAGCGGTAGCACCCTGTAACGCTCGGCAAGCGCGCGGCAGTGCATTTGGAACGCCTCTGGCGTCACCACGAGATTGGGCGTGTGATAGCGCGCACGCTGCGCACCCGGCAAAATGCGATGATAGCACAATATGGACAGCTCACCGCGCGCTGCACGCTCGCAGGAGGAAAGCAATCCGGACCGCGCGGCAAAAGCGCCGGCTGCAGAACGCAATACCTTTTTCATTGGAAAGTGACCGCAAAAAAACTAGGGACCGATATACACCAAGCTCCCAGCTCTTGCCTACACCTCACGCGCGCCACCGTAGTGCGCACGGTATGACTGGATGGTCGCGAAGATCACGCGCGGCTTGACGTCGAGCATCCAGGGCAGCGGCCG
>CAZKZT010000379.1:0-3618 GCA_964557265.1 uncultured Hyphomicrobium sp. | reverse complement strand
CTGATGGATCGCCCGAAAGTCGCGATGGAGCTGGCGCACGGCCTGTTCACGCGCGCGGTCGAGGAAGGGCAGGGCCGCGCGGCGCTGGCCGAGACGCTCGCGCATGCCAACTACCTCGTCGGCCGCGGCCGCGCCCGGCGCATCATCGAGCCCGGCGGCCGCGTTCTTTACGGCCGCGCCAGCTCGATGGACCAGGATCTGATGACCGCGAACTGACGCGGCGCGCCTACTCGGTCCCTTTCACGATGAAGGCGCTCGCTTGCGGATCAGGTAACGCTGCAGCCCGTCCATGACGAGCACGCCATCCTGATTGTGGATCGTCGACGCCAGCGTCAGCACGCCGGTCGTGCGCTGCGGCTTCAGCTCCGCCACCGTCAGCAGCGGATAGAGCGTGTCGCCGACATAGACCGGCGCCAGAAAGCGTGACGACTGCTCGATGAACGCGCGCAGGCTGTCCTGCACGAGAAACGGAAACACGCCCGCCCCCGCCGCCGACTGGATCAGTACCTGCAGCCCATGCGCGAGCAGATCGCGATGGCCATGTTCCGCGCAGAACGGCCGGTCGTAGTGGATCGGATGGTTGTCGCCGGAGGCCGCCTGGAACGCGGCAAACAAGCCATCGGTCATCGTGCGCGAGGGAATGTAGAACGTCTCGCCGAGCGCGAAGTCCTCGAAGGTGCGCTGCGGGCCGAAGTTCTTCGATGCGAGCGCGTGGTGCTCTTGCGGTGTCATGGCTCAGCGCGCCTCGCCGGCCTGCTGCGCGATCTTACCGGCAAGCAGCGTCTCTATCGCATCGGCGCCCATGCCTGCCTCGCTCAACAGTGCGCGCGTGTGCGCGCCGATTGCGGGAACCGCCGCATTGAACGGCACTTGCCCCGGCAGATGCGGCAGCGGCACTGTGCGCCCATCCGACAGCGCGTAGGCGGGCGCGGCTTCAACCGCCTGGATGTGCGGGTCGGCGAGCCAGTCGCCCCAGGTGTTGATGCCGCTCGAAAGCCCGTTCTCCTTATCGAAGATCGCGCACCATGCCGCAGTCGTGCGTGTCGGAATCGCCTCGTCGAGAATCGCGCGCAGCGCCGCGACGTGCTCCTTGCGGCCCGCAACCGAGGTGAAGCGCGCGTCCGTGATCAGATCGACGCGACCGATCGCGCGGCAGATGCCCTCGAACTGGGCCTGATTGATCAGCGTGATGGCAATGAAGCCGTCCTTCGTGCGGTAGTTGCCAGCCGGCGGGTTGAGCAGGCCCGGCGGTTTTCCGACAAAGCCGTATTCGAGGATGTTCGCCGACTGCGCATGCGCCGCCGACTGCACGAGCGAGATGTCGATATGGCGTGCGCCGCTGCCCTTTGCTTTGCCCCACAACGCCATGCTCGCCGCCTGGAATGCGTAGAGCCCGGTGAACGCATCGATGAACGGTACGTCGACCTTGACCGGCGCACCATCGCGCGACCGCGTCGCCGCCATGAAACCCGACGCCGCCTGCGCGATCGTATCGACCATGCCACGCTCGCGATTTGGGCCGCGTTGCCCCCAACCCGATACCGACACGTAGACGATATCCGGATTGCGCGCCTTCAGATCCTCGAAGCCGAGACCCAGCCGCTCGAACACACCCGGCCGCGCGCTTTCGATGGCAATGTCGGCGCGCTCGGCGAGTTTCAGCGCCACGTCGCGGCCTTCCGGCTTGCGGACATCGATCGCGAGGCTCTCCTTGCCGCGGTTGTAGGCGATCGCCTGCGAGGACATGCCGTCGATGCGCGTGCCGAGGTGGCGCATCCAATCGCCCTCCGGCGGCTCGATCTTGATCACGCGCGCGCCATGCTCGGCGAAGTAGCCCGCGCACGACGGCCCGGCGATACCCTGGCTCATGTCGAGAACGGTGATGGCGGAGAGAGGACCGGAACGGGGCATGGCGTTAATCTCACAGAGCTGTCGCATGGAGCAGGCACTCTACGGCGGCGCAAGCGCATTGCAAGGCGCGCGGCGACGGTCGCAGCGCAACATGGCTCAGGGGTGACTTCGCACCCAATCCGGCTATAAAGCGTCGCTTCCTGCTCCGCTGCGGCGCTGCGATCCCCTTCATTCCGGCTACGTCCCCGGTTGTCCGAGTTCATCATGCGCCGCATTCATGCCGATCTGCTGCTCGTCGTCGCCGCCATCGTTTGGGGCGTCGCGTTCGTCTTCCAGAAGACGGCGATGGACCATATCGGCCCGCTGCTGTTCATCGCGGCGCGCTCGACGGTCGCAACCCTCGCCCTCGCGCCGTTCGCTTGGCTGGAGGCCGCGCGGTCTCCCGGCCCGCTGCCACGCGGCGTACCAGGCATTGCGATGCTGGGTGGGGCGCTGTTCTTTACCGGCGCCGTATTCCAGCAAGTCGGCCTCATCACCGCGACCGCGACCAACACCGGCTTCCTCACCGCGCTCTACGTGGTGATCACACCGTTTCTGCTCTGGCTGGTCATGCGCCGCGCGCCCGCGGCCGTCGTATGGCCCGCGGTCGCCATGTCGTTCGGCGGCATGTGGCTCCTCGCGGGCGGCACATTCGGCGGCTTCCAGCACGGCGACATGCTCGTCGCGATCTCCGCCTTCTTCTGGGCGTCGCACGGTCTCGTGGTCGCGCGCGCGGCGCGCCACGCGCGGCCGGTGACTTTCAGCGCCATCCAGTTTGCAGCCGTCGCCGTACTCGGAACGATCGGCGCGATCCTATTCGAGCCCATCTCGTTCACGGCACTGGCCATGGCCTGGCGCGAGATCGCCTACGTCGGCCTGCTCTCCAGCGCACTCACCTTCACGCTGCTCGCCATCGCGCTGAAATACACGCCGCCGACCGAAGCCGCCGTCATCGTTTCGAGCGAAACGCTGTTCGCCGCACTGGCCGCCTACCTGGTCCTCGGCGAGCGCCTCACCCCCATCGGATGGTGTGGCGCGGCACTCATTTTCGCGAGCGTTCTGCTGATCCAGACAGCGCCCAAATTCCTCGCCCGGCGCAGGGCTCGGACGGAACCTGCAAGCGATTGATAATAAATATTATTTATTAGACCCTTGAATGCGCGGGAGTGGGCGCTTTCGCGCCATTGCCGGGGGCGCCCGGCGTGCTATACCTCAGTCCAAATCCGGCGTGCACGCATCCGATTCGATCGATCGGCGCGTGCTGTTTGCGCCTTCTTCTCATGCAGCGAGTGAGCCACCGTGGCGGACGACGACAAGAAGACGGGCGATGAAGGCTCGGAACGGAGCGATATCCGTCCGGTCATGATCTCCGACGAAATGCGGCGCAGCTACCTCGACTACGCCATGAGCGTGATCGTGTCGCGCGCGCTGCCCGACGTCCGCGACGGCTTGAAGCCCGTGCACCGCCGCATCCTCTTCGGCATGAACGAGCTCGGCGTCGACTGGAACAAGAAGTACGTCAAGTCGGCGAAGGTCGTCGGCGAAGTGATGGGTAACTTCCATCCGCACGGCGACAGCGCGATCTACGACGCCCTCGTGCGCCTCACGCAAGACTTCTCGATGAGCCTGCCGCTGATCGACGGCCAGGGCAACTTCGGCTCCGTCGACGGCGATCCGCCGGCGGCCATGCGCTACACCGAGTGCCGCCTCGAGAAGGTCACGCAATAC
>CAZKZT010000378.1:0-3628 GCA_964557265.1 uncultured Hyphomicrobium sp. | reverse complement strand
CGCGCGTGAACAGGCCGTGCGCCAGCTCCATCGCGACTTTCGGGCGATCCATCAGCCGCGCGAGATCGTCGAGGCGCAGCTCGTGATGATGGGCGAGCTGGTCGACACGGGCGTGTAGCCCATGGAACGGGAGGCCGTGTGAGGGGAGCACCAGGGCGTCGGCGGGCAGCGCCTTGAAGCGTGGCAGCGAGGCGAGATATTCCGCGAGCGGGTCGGCTTCGGGCACGGCGGGGAAGACGCCGATCATCGGCGAGATGCGCGACAGGATCTGGTCGCCCGCGATCAGGATGTTGTCCTCCTCGCACCAGAACGACGCGTGTTCGACGGCGTGGCCGCCGGCGGTGATCACCTCCCAGTCGCGCTCGCCGAAGCGGAGGATGTCACCGTCGCGGATGCGCGTCAGCGTGCCGGGCAGGGCGCCGAGCATCCCCTGCGTGCGCTTGCGATCGGCGTCGTAGCTTGCGACGGTCGGCGCATCGCAGCCGTGGCTCTCGAGGAAGCGTTCGACATCGCGCGAGGTGGCGCTGCGCGCGTCCCAGATGCGGATCTGAGCGGCCATCCATTCGCCGAGCGTCGATACGAACGGTGCGCCGCCAGCCTTTTCGACCAACCATCCCGAGAGGCCAACGTGATCGACGTGGCCGTGGGTGGCGATCAGGCGGTTGATGCGGCCTTCAGCCAGCGGTCCGGCGAGGAGACCTTCCCACACCGCGCGACCTTCGGGGCTGTCGACGCCGGTGTCTATGATCGTCCAGCCGTCCGCATCACGCAGCAGCCAGATGTTGACGTGGTTGAGCCGGAAGGGGAGCGGCAGACGTGCCCACAGGATACCCGGCGCGATCTGAAAGGTTTCGACGCCTTTGGGGTGCGTTTCGTGGAGATAACGAATTTCGCCGGCCGAGGATGTCATGCGCTACACGCTCCTGATCGAGGGGCCCCCGGGCCCCGTGGCGGGCCGGAGCGGGCGATCCCGATGCGGTAGCGCACCCGGCACGGAGCGGCTAGGCCATGTGCTGCATGGCTGCCTGCTGTCGGCCGGGCACGGGCGCGTGAACGAACGTCAGGCGCCGGTTTCGATCGGCAGCTCGGGCCGCGCGCCCCATTCGGTCCACGAGCCATCGTAAACGGCGGCGTCGGCGTGGCCGAGCTGGGCCAGCGCGAAGGCAACGACGCCCGCGGTCACTCCGGAGCCGCAGCTCGCGACCACCGGCCGGTTGATGTCGACGCCCGCTGCTGCGAACGCCGCGCGCAATCCGGCTTCGTCCTTCAGCGTGCCGTCCGGATTGAGAAGCCCCGTGAACGGTACGTTCTTCGACGACGGGATATGGCCCGAGCGAAGGCCGGCGCGTGGCTCCGGCACGCTGCCGGCATAGCGCTGGGCGGCGCGCGCATCGATGATCTGGGTCGTGGGATGGCCGATCAGCGCCTTCACATCGTCGGCGTCGCGCACGAGCGACGCATTGAAGCGCGGCGTGAAGTGGCGCGGCTGGCGCGGGCGCGGCGGTTCGTCGGTGAGGGCCCGGCCCTCGGCTTTCCACTTCTTGAGACCGCCGTTGAGCACGGCGACATCCTCGTGGCCCATGGTGCGGAACATCCACCAGATCCGCGCCGCCGAGTAGAGGCCTTCGGTGTCGTAGACGACGATGCGTGCGCCGTCGCCGATGCCCATTTTCTTCACCTGCGAGGCGAACTGCACCGTCGACGGCAGCATGTGCGGCAGCGGGTTCGTCTTGTCGGCGATTTCGTCGATGTCGAAGAACAGCGCCTCGGGGATGTGCTCGGCGTTGTATTCCTCGCGTGCGTTGCGCCCGGAGGTCGGCAGATGCATCGAGCCGTCGAGGATGATCAGGTCCGGCGAGTTGAGACGGTCGGCCAGCCACTCGGTCTCGACGATCCAGTTCGACGGGGTCGTGGGCATGGGTGTTTCCTCTTTGCGATGACGGGCTTCGGCAAGATCACACGAGCGCGACGCGGATGCGCCGGTTCTGCTTGCCCTTGCTCTCGATCTTGGTGACGGCGAGGCCGCCGATCTCGCGCGTCGACTTGACATGCGTGCCGCCGCACGGCTGAAGGTCGATGGCGCCGCCCTCACCGATCGCGACGAGGCGGACCTTGCCGGTTCCCATCGGCGGCTTGACGCTCATCGTGCGCACGAGATGCGGCTGTGCTTCGAGCTCGGCGTCGGTGATCCAGCGTGTCGTCACGGGATGATCAGCTTCGACCAGCGCGTTGAGGCTGGCGGTCAGCGCGTCCTTGTCGATGCCGGTCATATCCGCGATGTCGAAGTCGAGACGGCCTTCGCCGGCGCCGATCTGGCCGCCGGTGACAGGCCACTTCACGAGCGTACACAGCAGATGCAGCGCCGTGTGCACGCGCATGTATTTGTGGCGCGTCTCCCAGTCGAGCGTGACGTGCACGGGAAGGCCTGCGGGCGGGAGCGTCGAGCCTTCCGCGGGGACATGCACGATGGTCGTTTTGTCGGCGTCGTAGACGGTGGTCGCGATGCGGCAGACGCCACCTTCCCAGGTGAGGGCGCCGCCGTCGCCCGGTTGCCCACCCGCACTGGCGTAGAGAATGGTGCGGTCGAGGACGATGCCGCCCCGGTCAGTGATCGCGGTTACGGTGGCATCGCACGCACGCGCGTAGGCGTCGGCACGGAACAACGTCTCGGTCATGCGCTCAGCCTTCTTCGACGGGCACGAACACCGATGGCGGGGCGGGCGGCGGATTGGCGAGCCACTCCGGTACCGGCAGATTCTTCGAGCGTAGGAAATCGGGATTGAAGAGCTTCGACTGATAGCGCGTGCCGTAGTCGCAGAGCAGGGTCACGATCGTGTGGCCAGGGCCCAAATCGCGCGCGAGGCGGATCGCGCCGGCGATGTTGACGCCGGATGACGAGCCGAGGCAGAGGCCTTCTTCGAGGAGGAGCTGGAAGATGATCGGGATGCTCTCGGCGTCCGGAATGAGGTAGGAGCGATCGACCGTCAGCCCTTCGAGGTTGGCGGTAATGCGACCCTGCCCGATGCCCTCGGTGATGGACGAGCCTTCGGACTTGAGCACGCCGGTCGTGTAGTAGCTGTGCAGCGCGGCGCCCGGCACGTCGGCCAGCGCGATCTTGATTTTCGGGTTCTTCGATCGCAGACCCATGGCGGTGCCGGCAAGCGTGCCGCCCGAACCGACCGCCGAGACAAACCCATCGATCTTGCCGTCGAGCTGCGCCCAGATCTCCGGCGCCGTCGTCTCGATGTGCGCCTGACGGTTGGCGACGTTGTCGAACTGGTTGGCCCAGATGGCGCCGTTCGGCAGCGTCTTGTCGAGCGCCTCGGCAAGACGTTCGGAATACTTCACGTAGGTGTTGGGGTTGCGGTAGGGGACCGCTGGTACCTCGACCAGCTCGGCACCGAGCAGCCGCAGCGCGTCCTTCTTTTCCTGCGTCTGCGTCTCGGGGATGACGATGACCGAGCGATAGCCGAGTGCGTTGCCGATCACAGCGAGGCCGATGCCGGTGTTGCCGGCGGTGCCCTCGACGATCGTGCCGCCGGGCCGGAGCTTCCCCTTGGCGACCGCGTCCTTGATGATGAAGAGGGCGGCGCGGTCCTTGACCGACTGGCCTGGGTTCATGAACTCG